>CAMZFG010000097.1 GCA_947306035.1 uncultured Clostridia bacterium
CAAAGTGGGGCGCGAATTCACGCAATACTTCCCGCAAGAGGGTCACGTCGAACACGACGCCGAAGAAATTTTTGAATCACAGTTGTCCGTCGCCAAGCGCGCTTTGCAAGAAAGCGGCATCTCTCCTGCACAAATCGCCGCCATCGGCATCACCAATCAGCGCGAGACGACGGTGGTCTGGGAAAAGAAAACGGGCCGCCCCATCTGCCACGCCATCGTGTGGCAATGCCGCCGCACCGCGCCGGAATGCGAAAAACTGCGCGCCGCCGGGTGGGAACCCGCGATCAAGCAAAAGACGGGACTGCCCATCGACCCCTATTTTTCCGCCACCAAACTGGACTATATCCTCTCGCACGTCGAGGGAGCGCGCAAACGCGCCGAAGCGGGAGAGCTGCTGTTCGGCACGGTCGACAGTTGGCTCATCTATAAACTGACGGGCGGCCGCGTGCACGCCACGGATCCCTCCAACGCCGCGCGCACCATGCTCTTCAACATCCACACCATGACCTGGGACGAAGAACTCCTGCGCCTTTTCAACATACCCGCCTGCATGCTGCCGCGGGTGCTCCCCTCCTCCGGCCTGTTCGGCGAAACGGATCCCGCGCTGCTCGGCACGTCCGTTCCCATTGCCGGCGTGGCGGGCGACCAGCAGGCGGCGCTGTTCGGGCAATGCTGCTTTGAAAAAGGTCAGGTCAAAAATACCTACGGCACCGGCGGCTTTCTTCTGATGAATACCGGCGATCGCCCCGTGACTTCCGCAAACGGCCTGCTGACCACCGTCGGCTGGCAGATCGGCGACCGCGTGACCTACGTGCTGGAGGGCTCGGTGTTCGTGTGCGGCGCCGCCATCCAATGGCTGCGCGACGGTCTCGGCCTGATCGGCAGCGCCCGCGAGAGTGAGGCCCTGGCCGCCTCCGTCAAAGATACGGGCGGCGTTTATTTCGTGCCCGCTTTCGTGGGTCTCGGCACCCCGTGGTGGGATCCGTACGCCCGCGGCATCATCACCGGCATCTCCCGCGGCACCACACGCGCCCACCTGACCCGCGCCACGCTGGAAGCCATGGCGTTTCAGACCGTAGACGTGGTAGAGGCCATGCGCAAGGATACCGGGCTTACCGTGCCCGCTCTGCGGGTGGACGGCGGCGCGGCCGCCAACGATCTGCTGCTCTCCATGCAAAGCGACTTTCTGGGCCTGCCCACGCTGCGCCCCGCCTGCGTCGAGACCACCGCGCAGGGAGCGGCGTGCCTGGCCGGCCTCGCGGTCGGCGTTTTCGGCAGTTTATCCGAGATCGCGGCCACCTGCAAGATCGAGCACACCTTCAAACCCTCTATCAGCGAAAAAGAACGGCAGGCGCGCCTTGACGACTGGCACTTTGCCGTGCACCGCGCTCTGCTCAAAAAAGAGCCGTAAGGCCCCGTTTTACCGCTTACAAAAAACCCGTTCGGCGTACCGAACGGGTTTTTGTTTGATAGGGATCAGCCCACGATGCCGGAGCGTTCGATGCCCTGCACCAGATATTTCTGGCAGAACAGGAACAGCAGGATCAGGGGGGCGCCGGCCATCAGGCCGCAGCCGTACTGCACGGCTTGTTTGTATCTGCTGCTGTTGTTGGCGGCTTTGAACGCCTCGGTCAGTCCTTTGGGCGGAACGGCCAGTTCCGGCGGCAGGAAGACCATCAACGCCGGCTTCTTGGCGGTCGAAACGCCTTTGAAGAACAGCGAGATGTAGAAGTTATCCGTCCATTGCCAGCAGAAGGCAAACAGGAACACTGTGATCATCATGGGGATGGACAACGGTATGATGACCTGCAGGAAAGTGCGGAAGGTGTTGGCGCCGTCCAGGTAAGCCGACTCTTCCAACTCATCCGGCACGCCGCGGAAGAACTGACGCAGCATGAAGATGTAAAGACCGTTCTTGAACGCCAGACCCGTGGCAGACAGAAGGAACATCGGCACAAGCGTGCGAATGGTCCGAATGCCGGTCGGGAAATTGAGCAGTTTGATCTTGGACAAAATGTTGTCCAGCCAGCCGATACCCGTGTGTGTGCCGCCCGACAGGAACGTGAAAATGCCGAGCACGTCCAGGTGCTGGAAGCGGTAGTAAATGGCCGATTGCAGCGAGCCGTGCGGAATGGTCAGCGTGATGATGACGGCAAAGAAGACCCACTTGTTGCCGCGGAACTTGAACTTGGCAAGACCGTAGCCGATCAGACTGCACGAGAAGGTCTGCAGCAGAGCGCACGTCAGAGAAACGGCGAACGTGCTGAAGAAAAACTTGACGTAGTGCAGATCCGTAAAGATCGACTTGTAGATCACGCCCGATATGTGACGCGGCACGTTGACGACCGTAGAGTTGATGTAGTCCTGCGGGGCCATGATGGAGCGAATGAACATCGTCAAAAACGGCTGCAGCACCACGAACGCGATACCGACGAGCAGCAGCATGCGGAAGATGTACCACACCGCCCGTTTGAGGAAGTAGAGCGACAGGTATTTTTCTTTCAGGCGCTCACGCAGAGAGGTGCGTTCAAACTCAACGCGGATCTTGTTTTTGCTTTCCCGTTTGATGCGGGGCTTTTGTTCCATGTTTTCAGTCATAGTTCACCCTCCCCTCTCAATCTCTGCGCTGATAGAAGACGAAGGCGGAGATCAGACCCGCCACGGCGCCGACGATCAGCAGCACAACGAGAAAGTACATCCAACCCATTGCGGCACTCTGGTTCTGCGACTTCTTCAGATAGGTATCGTCGATAGCCCGCATGACCACGTTGGAGTTGACCGTAAACGAGTCGATAATGGTGTAGACCGCGTTCACCAGGATCATGGGGCTGACCATGGGGAACGTCACTTTCCAGAACGTCTCCCACGACGTCGCGCCGTCGATCTGGCAGGACTCGTAAATGGCGGGAGAAATGGATTGCAGCGCCGCCAGGAAGATAAGGATCTGCACGCCGGAACGGTTGACGATATCCGCAATGTTCGACACGGCCTGCGCGATGTACGTCACAAGCCCCATGCCGAAGCCGAGACTGGTAAAGATGCGTTCCAGCAAGGCCTCGATGGCCATGGCGGAAGCCACCTTGTCGGCCGACATTTCCTGCTCGCCCAGGTTGACCGCCTCGTGCGCGGAAGAATACGAAGCGTTCATGATGCTGGCCATCATACCGGTCGTCACGATAACGGGCAGGAAGAAGATGGCACGGAAGGCGGCGCGGCCCACCATTTTCTGATTTAAGATGACCGCCACGAACAGCGAAAAGATCAGAATGGCGGGAATGTCGAACAGCATGTCTTTCAGGCCCGTCAGCAGCGTCTGCACGAAGGTGGCGTCGCTGCCGGTCAGCACCTCGCGGTAGTTTTCAAAACCGACGAAGGTCTTGACGTCAACGCCGTCGCCGACGGCTTTGTAGACGTAAAAGGTCTGCTTGAGGGACTCAAAGATGATGGGCAGATAAATGATCGCCAAGCCGATCAGAAAGGGCAGCACGAACAGCCAGCCGGCGCGTGCCTTTCTCTTGTCGAGAGAAGCGATTTTTTTCTTTTTGACCGGTGCGGCCGGTTTTGCCGCGGCCGGCGTTTTGACTTGATCTGTCATATACACACTTCCCCCTTTCAATGGTAGATGACCACGTAGTCGTAAGCGGATACGGTGTAGTGGATGCCACCCACCGTCGTGCTGACGGCGTAGTCGTTAAAGTTCAGAATGACGGATTTGAACGGCGCGTTTTTCTCGCCGTAGGTGACGAGGACCACGCTGTTGTCGATGGCGTACCGGTATTCGACCGATTCGGCCGCGCCGGGCACGTTCTCGTTGCCGGCCTCTTCTTCATCCGCCTGCGGGATAACGGTCAACGCTCTGAACTGCGCCTGCTGTACGGCGGCGTAATCAATGACCTTGACGCCGTTGTTGACGTCATAGATCTGCGCGGCAGCCAGCGCCGCCCGATAAGCGGCCTCGACCTCTTTGATGCCGATGTTCGCGTACTGGGCGTTGATCGCGGCGTCGTTGCCGAACAGGTAGGCGTCCACGTCCGCTGCCGCCACGGACAACGCCGTGCCGGCGGTCGTGACCGTCAGCGCCTGGATGCGATCGTCGGCACCGTCGATGTAAGCGTCTTTGTCGGCGGCGCTCACCCCATAGGTCTCGCTCTCGCAAACGCTCTTGATCGCCGCGTAGAGATCCAGGATCTGATCGAGCGCGTTGCGCGCGTCGGCCAGCACGTCGGCCGCCACGTCGGCACGGACCAGACTGTCGTAGTTCTTTTTGGTGTTGACCACCAACTGATCCAGTTCCGTCTCAATGCGGCGCGTTCTGACGTAAGGATCGACTACGTAGACCGACAGCGCGTCGATCAGCGCCATTTTGGTCTGTGTGGTCAGCGTATCGGAAGCGGCAAGTTCGTCGACGGCCGCGTTCCACGCCGTCACCAGTTGACCGGCCGCGCCCGTTTCGGCCACACGGCCGCTCGCGATGCGCGTTCTGTAGACGTTGACGGCGGCCAGGTAGTCGGTCATTTTGGTCAGCGCCTGCGAAATGGCGGTCTGCATATCGACCTGACGCGCTTTCTGCGCCTCGATCTCGGCCTCGTGCTGCGCCGTCGCTTCTTCCATGTCGCGGAGCAATTCGTCGGCGTCCGGCACGCGCGTCGCGTCCAGGAACTGATGATCGATGATCAGTTTGGTCTGCACGTCGGCCAGCACCGCGTTGATCTCCTGATAGATCTTGACCAAGCGGTTGCGCCAGATGTCGTAGCGCACGGAGTAGTTCTGCGACAGCAGCACGTTCTCCTTGAGCAGTTCGGTGTTCTCGTAGGACAGAACGAAGTACAGGCCCGCGCCGCTCTCAATGGCTTTCAGCATGGCATAGGTCAGGTTGCCTTCCATGTTGAGCGCCGTGCCGGCGAACGGCACGTAGCCGTGCAGCACCACGCCCATGAACGGCACCATGCGGTATTCCGTCTTATAGCGGCTGGAGTCCAGCGCCACGTCCAGAATGTGATCGGCCAGCGTCCAGGTGTAGGCGTTGCCGCCGTTGACCATGACGTCGTAGTTGTTCTCTTTGAAGTAGGAGATCGCTTCCACGACGTACTCTTTGGCTTCCTCGCGCAGCACGGTCTTGTTCTCGTCGAAATCCGAGTTCAGATCG
>CAMZFG010000098.1 GCA_947306035.1 uncultured Clostridia bacterium
CGAACCCACGCGGCCAGCTTGGAAGGCTGGAATTCTACCATTGAACTACACCCGCCAATGGGAGCATTCACAAAACTGCCTTACAATCATATCACAGCCGACCGCGGTTGTCAAGAGCAAATCGAAAAATTTTAACGGGGCGGCGCGCGCCGTTCTGCATCCAATGAAAAAAAGACCCCGAAACGGGGTCTTTTTTGTAAGTTCAGTTGCCGTAAAGCGCTTCGATATCCATAAAGGAATCGGTGATGGGGTTGCCCTCCGCGTCGTAGAGCGTGACGGCCGACACGGTGATGATGTCGTTCGTCTGCCAGTACCAGACGGTGGCTTCGGGTGCTTCATACGTTTGTTTCATATCCCGTTCCCCCTCTCAAGCGATCGCGCCGTTTTCAACGGTCACGGTCTTGACTGCGGTCGAGGTCAATCTCTCGCCCGTTTGCAGCCGGCCGAACAGCGTTACGGTCAGCGACAACTCGGTGTCGGCCGGCACGTCGCGCAGCACGTAGGCGTAAAGATAATCGCCGTTTCGTTCCGCGGCCGTCACGGTCTGCCCCGCCACGTTAACGGAGGTATACAGGCCCGTGGTCGTTCTTTCCCAGTGATAGAGGGCGCCGCTATGCTGCATGGTGATCTCAAAGCCGAAATGCCGCAGGCCCGCCGCCGTCACGTCCCCCACCGAGGCGACGAAGTAAACGTCGACCTTGCCGTCCACGGGGTCCGTGGTGCCGACGAGCAGATTGATGAAGGTCGCGGCGCTCCACATGCTCACGCGGCGGGCGTGGGCGGTGGCGCAGTTTAAGGTATTGCCGCTGCGCATGCCCGTGCCGTCGAGATACGTGCCCGCCGCATACGGCAGGGTCAGGCACACGTTGTCCCAGGCGGGAATGACCTCGGTCGCGTTGGACTTGATCCACACGTTGACGTCGCGCGAATGGCTGTTATACAGATTGTAGAACGTGTTGACGGCGTCGTAATCTTTGGCCGTGCGGGGCGAGACGTTGTTGTAGATCAGCACGTCGGCAGGCCAGAAGACCACCGGCGCGGCGATCTTGGTGTAGAGCGACACGCTGGTCGCGGCCGCGTTTGCGTTCATGCCGTGATGCTCCAGCTGCACCATATCCGCCCGCAAAGTGGCGGCGGTGTAGGTGTATTCCAGCGCGTTGCCCGTGCCGTTCGAGGCGTCGCCCATCACCATGAATTTGGTGACGACCGCGCCCGATCTGTCGGTCACGTCAAAGCGCACCACGGTCGAGGTATCGTTGCCGTCGTAAAAATCGTTGGCACACAGGCCGCCGGAATAGTAGGACTGTTTGACGTCCTCGTAGGTGCAAAGCACGGTGGCGGTCGCGTCGGCAAAGCCGATCTGCATACCGCTGTGTACGGTATAGCGCACCGCGCCCGGGTAGGCGGCCATGGCCGTATCCACCGCCGACTTCTGCGACGAACCGATGTCGCCGACGGCGTTCACGGGGCAGTTGGCGTAAAAGCCCCGCACGGTCACGCGTTTGGCGTGGCCTTCGCTCGCAAAGCGCACCATGACGCCGTAATGGTCGTCGTGCATGTGCGTTAAGAACCAGGCGGCCACCACGGGTTTGCCGGGTCTTACGTTGTTGGCCGTGAGAATGGCTAAAAGGGTGTCGGCCGCCGTTTTGGAGCCGTAACCGCCGTCGATAACGATGAATTCCCCGTTCGTCAGGCGGATGACGTAGCCCATGCCGCCGTGCGCCGCGCTGTAGGTGTTATCCGCGTCGAGCTGCCAGATCTGCGCCTCGCACACGCGGTCCGACGCGCCGATCTCTTTTGCAAGATCGCAGACGCAGCCGTGCTCGAACACCACGCGGCCGCGGGCGGTGCCCACCGCGCCGAGATAGGAGACGTAAACGGTATAAAAGCCGTTTTGATACAGTTTGTAGATATCCGAGCCGCTCTCCAGCGTATAACTCTGTTTCAGCGTGTAACCCGCCGCCGTCAGGGCGCTTTCGTAGGTCGCCAACTGGGCGGTGCTCATGGCCTTGTAGTAGCGCACCACGCGCACGCCGTCGTCAAACGAGGAGACGTTGCTGTCCGCCGTGGGGCCGACGGGCCAGACGGGCACGGGCAAAAGATCGCTCACGCTCTCGGGCAGATAGGAGCCGAGCCGCACGAACTGCGACCAGCCCTCGCCGGGGGCCGCCTCCTGCGCGCCCGACAGGCAGTTGACGGTGTAGTCGAAAGCCGTGCCTTCCACCTTGCCGCTCTGCGCGTGCCACGCGCCGTAGTCCTGCCCCGTTCTGGCGTAAATGCCGCCGAGCGAGAGACAATCGGTGATCTTGGAGTTGCCGGAGTTGCCGCTCATCCACGGAATGATGCCCGCCAGATCGTTTTCGCCGACATCGTTCTTTTTGACGAGGTTGCCGGCGTAAACGAGGTTCTTCAATTGCACGTTATCCGGGTCGAAGTAGTCGTCCCAGTCCACGCGGCCGAGCATGCCGCCGATGCGGGCGCTGGCCGTGGCCGTGGAGATGATATCCATCTCGGAGTAGATGGTGTCGAGCGTGGTGGCCGCGTAGGCGTAACCCGCAATGCCGCCGACGTGCCGCCAACCCGCGCCGACCGAGGCGCCCTCTCCGTCGGTATAGACCATGGTGCTGTTGAGAATGATCAGATCTTTGATGGTGGCGCCCACCAGCGAGACGAACAAGCCGGAACCCTTGACAAGGCCGCCGTCGCTGTCGTGATAGCAGTCCGTCTTGTAGGCCGCCTCGATGTAGATGCCGCTGATGCTGTGTCCCTGCCCGTCAAAGGTGCCGCTGAACGAGGGGATGACCGTCCACACGTTGGTCGGTCTCTCGGGCGCCGTGGCCGCCGTGCGGCCGCCGCCCATGTTCACGCGTCCGTTCCAGCCGGGGTTTAAGTCGATGTCCGCCGTCAGTTTGAAGGTCTTGCCCGCAAAGTAATCGTCGCTGCCGGGATCGGCGGCGCTGGCCGCGGCCGCCAGCTGCACAAAACCGAGCAGCTGCTCCGCCGTGGCGATCTGGAAAGTGCTTTTGGCGGGGTCGTACCACGAGGTGTCGGGCCGGATGACGCCGCTGTTGATGATATCCAGCATATCCGTGACCGGCGCAGGAAGATAGGAAAGGCAATCGGCGTTCCACGACCAGCCCTCGCCGGGCGCGGAGCCCTGCGTGCCGGAGAGACAGTTGACGGTGTAGTCGAAGGCCGTGCCTTCCACCTTGCCGCTCTGCGCGTGCCACACGCCGTAGTCCTGCCCCGCACGCGCGTAGGTCATGCCGAGTGAGAGGCAATTCGTGATCTTGGAGTTGCCCGAACTGCCGCTCATCCACGGGATGATGCCCGCCAGGTCGTTTTCGCCGACGTCGTTCTTTTTGACGAGGTTGCCGGCGTAAACGAGGTTTTTCAGTTGCACGTTATCGGCGGGCAGATAACTTTCCCAGTCCACGCGGCCGACGAGACCGCCGATGCGGGCGCTGGCCGTGGCCGTGGAAATGATATCCATTTCGGAGTAAATGCCGTCGAGCGTGGCGGAGCCGTAGGCATAGCCCACGATGCCGCCGGTGTGCCGCCAGCCGTTGGCGACCGAGGCGCCCTCGCCGTCGGTATAGACCAGCACGCTGTTGCGTATGGCCAGATCCTTGACGACGCCGCCGATCAGGGTGGCGAACATACCGGAGCCCTTGGGCAGATCGCCCCCGCTGGTATGATAACAGTCGGTGTTGTAGGCCGCCGCGATATACACGCCGCGCAGCACGTGCCCCTGCCCGTCAAACGTGCCGCTGAACGAGGGAATGACCGTCCAGACGTTGAGGGGCGCAGAGGGCACGATCGCCGCCGTGCGGCCGCCGGACACGTCCACCCGGCCGTTCCAGCCGGGGTTTAAGTCAATGTCGGCCGTCAGTTTGAAAGTCTTGCCCGCAAAGTAATTGTCGGTGCCGGGGTTGGCGGCGCTGGCCGCGGCCGCCAACTGCACGAAACCGAGCAGTTCGGCCGCGTTCGAGAGTTCAAACGTGCTCTTGGCGGGATCGTACCACGCCGTGTCGGGGAGAATGCCGCCGCCGCTCGCGCGCATCAGCATGGTCGAGACCGGCGCGGGCAGATAGGAACTCTTGTCGGCGTTCCACGACCAGCCCTCACCGGGCGCCGCGCCCTGCGTGCCCGACAGGCAGTTGACGGTGTAGTCAAAGGCCGTGCCTTCCACCTTGCCGCTCTGCGCGTGCCACACGCCGTAGTCCTGCCCGTCTCTTGCGTAGGTCGTGCCGAGGTACAGGCAGTTTTGAATTTTGGAGTTGCCCGAACTGCCGCTCATCCACGGAATGATGCCCGCCAGGTCGTTTTCGCCCGTGTTGTTCTTTTTGATCACGTTGCCGGCGTAAACGAGATTTTTCAGCTGTACGTTGTCGGCGGGCAGATAATCTTCCCAGTCCACGCGGCCGACCAAACCGCCGATGCGGGCGTTTGCCGTGGCCGTGGAGATGATATCCATCTCGGAATAAACGGTGTCGAGCGTGGTGGAGCCGTAGGCGTAGCCCACGATGCCGCCGACGTGCCGCCAGCCGCTGGCGACCGAGGCGCCGTCGCCGTCGGTATAGACCATGGTACTGTTGAGAATGACCAGGTCTTTGACGACGCCGCCGATCAGAGTGGCGAACATGCCGGAACCTTTGGGCAGGTCGCCGTCACTGGTGTGGTAGCAGTCGGTGTTGTAGGCCGCCGCGATATAGATGCCGCTGATGCTGTGTCCCTGCCCGTCAAAGGTGCCGCTGAACGAGGGGATGACCGTCCACACGTTGTCGGGCGCCGCGGGCGCGGCTGCCGCCGTGCGGCCGCCGGACACGTCCACCCTACCGGACCAGCCGGGGTTTAAGTCGATGTCGGCCGTCAGCTTGAATGTCTTGCCGGCAAAATAGTTGTCGGCGCCGGGGTTTGCGGCACTCGCCTCGGCCGCCAGCTGCACAAAACCCAGCAGTTCGGCCGCCGTGGAAATGGCAAACACGCTCTCGTCGGGGTCGTACCACGAGGTGTCTGCCGCGATCGCCGCGGCAAGCAAAGGCGCGCCGAGCGAAAGCATGGTGTCCGTCTCGCCCTCGGTGATCTCGTATGCGTCCGCGTTTTCGCCCG
>CAMZFG010000099.1 GCA_947306035.1 uncultured Clostridia bacterium
TTGCGGTTACCCGAACACAGCGGCGTTCGCTGCGCTCGCTTGCTGTCGTTCGACCCGAAGAACGCTTGCGTTCTTCGCAGGTCCGCTTGCGGACCGTGGGCGGCACACTCAAACAGCCCCCTTCATCTGCCACCGGCAGCGGGTGGCTGTTCTCCCATCAAAAGATCTTTCGTCAGGCAAGGCGCACCGAGCGAGCGGCGGCGAAGGCGTACACCCGTACGTCGAGCCGTCCGAGTCGAGGAGCAACGCCGCATGGCGGAAGAGATTTTGATGAACATAGAAAAAGACCCCGGACGGGGTCTTTTTTGCTTATAAATTTCCAAATCCGACAAGGGGCGTGCCGTTTCGTATCGTCAGCGTGGCAAACGAGGGTTCGCCGCTGCGCGGCGCGCCGAGACTGCCGGGGCAAACGACCAACAGCGGCTTTTGCAAAGGCCCCGCCGCCGTGTCGGTGCCGGCGGGCAGCCACTCCTCGTGCGGCTCGTGCACGTGGCCGTAAAGCAGTACGTCGGCGTTTTGTCGGACCGCGGCGGCCAATGCCGCGCCGGGGCCGCTCTTGACGCCGTAGCGGTGACCGTGGGTGAGAAACACCCGCACGCCGCCGAAAGTCTCAAGACGCTCCTCGGGCGCGTCGGCAAACGCCGTCCAATCGCAGTTGCCCCGCACCGCAAAGAGAGGACAGGGCAACTCGGCGCTCTCCACGTCGCGCAGTCCGTCGCCGAGGAACAGCAGCGCGTCCGGCCGGCTCTTTTCCAGCACCTCGCGCACGCGGCTTCTTTTGCCGTGGGTGTCGGACAGGATCAGCAGTTCCATGGCAGTTCGATCAGTTCTTTCTCGCTTTTGGTAAAGTCGAGCAGCGTGCCGTCCGCGCGCACCGCCGCCATATCCTCGATGCGGCAGCCGTACTGCCCCGGCAGGTAGATGCCCGGCTCAAAGGTCACCACGTGACCCGGCAGCAGCACGTCGGTCTCGGCCGCGCCGAACGACAGACGCGGCGCCTCGTGGATATCAAGGCCCACGCCGTGCCCCAGCGAATGGCCGAAGCGACCGGCAAAGCCCGCCTCGTCGATGATGGTGCGCGCCACGCCGTCAAGCGCTTTGCAGGAAACGCCCGCCGCGGCCGCATCCAGCGCCGCTTTTTGCGCCGTCAGTACCGTTTCGTACACTTTTTTCATGTCCGCGTCGGCGCGTCCCAGTACCACCGTGCGGGTCATGTCGGAGCAATATCCCCCGTAACGGGCGCCGAAATCCATGGTAAGAAACCCTTTTTCAAGCGGGCAGTCGCGCGGCACGCCGTGCGGGAGCGAAGAAGCGCTGCCCGACACCGCGATGGTCTGGAACGCCACGCCGTCCGCGCCGTTTCTGCGCATGAAAAACTCCAGTTCCAGCGCCACGTCGATCTCGCGCAGGCCCGGTTTGATAAAGTTGAGAACGTGTGAGAACGCCGCGTCGGTGATGCTCTGCGCCGTCGCCATGGCGGCCAGTTCCCGTTCGTCCTTCTGCACGCGCAGTTCGCCGAGCCACGCCGAAGCGCCCGCCAAGAGCGTCACGCCGGGCAGACGGTTTTCGATCTGTTCTCTGCCCGCCAGCGTCAGGTTTTTCTCCTCGACGTACAGCGTGTCCACGCCGTGCGCGGCCAGGCGCTCTTTGATCGTCTCAAACATCTTCGGCGGGCACAGCACGGTAAAATCGGCGCCCGCGCCCTTTTGCGCCGCCTCGACGTAGCGCGGGTCGGTCAGCAGCAGGGCCTCGTCGGCGAACAGCAGAAGATAGCCGTCTTCAAACGGGAAGCCCGAAAGATAGTATTGATTTTTGGACGCCGTGATCAGCGCCGCCGCGCCCTGCGGCAATTTTTGCAAAAACGCCCCGAGATGTGTCATGTTCATTCTCCTTTTCCAAAATCCAGCCATTCCGAAAGAACGGCGTTGCTGACGTACATGCCCCGCTCGGTAAAGCGGGTGCGGCCGCCCGCGCGGCAGAGATACCCCGCCGAGATCAGGCGGTCGAAAGGGCCGTAGCAGTCCTCGAAAGAAACCCCGAAACGGGTCTTGAAATCGGCCTCGTCCACGCCCTCGAACAGGCGCATGCGCAGCATGACGTACTCGTCCTGCGCGTTCTTGCCCGTCACGGTCTCACGCTCGGATAACGGGGGCTCCGCGCCCTTTTCCACGGCGGCGATATAAGCGGCGGTATCCCTTGAAAACGCGTACCGTTCACCGCCGAAATAGGAATGCGCCCCCGGGCCGAAGCCGAGGTAGGGCAGCCCTTTCCAGTAGCGCAGATTGTGGCGGCAGGCGCGACCCGACTTTGCGTAGTTGCTGACCTCGTAGTGCAGGTAACCGGCGGCCGTCAGGCGCGCGGCGCACAACGCCTGCAGGTCGGCCGTCGCGTCGTCGTCGGGCAGGCACAGATCGTCTCGCGCGGCAAAGGGCGTGTCCGGCTCGATCCGCAGACCGTAGGCCGAAACGTGCGCCGGGGCCAGCGAGACGACGGCGTCCAATGTGCGGCCGAAACTCTCCTGCGTCTGCCCCGGAATGCCGAACATGACGTCGACGTTGACGTTGGTAAACCCGGCGGCCGCAAGCCCCCGCATCGTCTCCAAAAAGGCGCGGAAGTCGTGCGGGCGGCCGAGCGCTCCCAGTTCGGCGTCGTCGGCGCTCTGCAGGCCCACGCTGACGCGGTTGAAGCCCGCCGCGAAAAGCCCGCGAAAGAGGTTGTCGCTGCCCGTGACGGGGTTGCACTCCACGCTGATCTCCGCGCTGCGCGTCAGGCGGTAGTGCCGCCGCACGCAGGCGAGCAGCGCCGCGAGATCTTCCCGCGGGAGCAGCGTGGGCGTTCCCCCGCCGAAATAGACGGTATCCACCTCGTATCCGGCGGCCCGCGGCGCGGTCTGCTCCAGGTGTTTCATCAGCGCCGCGACGTATCGTTTTTCGTCACCTTGCCCCGGCTTGCGCGAGTAAAAATCGCAATACGGGCATTTGCGCACGCAGAACGGGACGTGCAGATACAGCCCGAGCGTTTCTTTGTCTTCAGGTCTCATCGTCCAGTTTGAGCACCGCCATAAAGGCCTCCGGCGACACCTGCACCGAGCCGAGCTGGCGCATTTTCTTTTTGCCCTCTTTCTGCTTTTCCAGCAGTTTTTTCTTGCGCGTGATGTCGCCGCCGTAGCACTTGGCCAGCACGTCTTTGCGCATGGCCTTGACCGTTTCGCGGGCGATGATCTTGGAGCCGATCGCCGCCTGGATGGGCACCTCGAAGAGTTGGCGCGGAATGTTCTCTTTCAGTTTTTCGGCGATCTTGCGGGCGCGGGCGTAGGCCTTTTCTTCATGCACGATAAAGGAGAGCGCGTCGACCTGCTCGCCGTTGAGTAAAAAGTCCAGTTTGACCAGTTTGCTCTCGGCGTAGCCCTTGAGTTCGTAGTCGAGCGAGGCGTAGCCGCGGGAGCGGCTTTTCAACGCGTCGAAAAAGTCGTAGATGATCTCGTTGAGGGGCAGTTCGTAGTGTAACTCGACCCGTTGGGGGTCTAAATACTTCATATCAAGAAAAACGCCGCGCCTGTCCTGGCACAGATCCATCAGTCCCCCGACGAACTCGGTGGGCGTGATGACGGCGGCCTTGACGATGGGCTCCGCCGCCGACGCGATCTCGGCCGGGTCGGGGTAGTTGGTGGGGTTGTCGATGCGCACGGTGCGCCCGTCGCGCAGCGTGATCTCGTAGATGACGCTCGGCGCGGTGGTGATGAGATCGAGGTTGAACTCGCGCTCCAGGCGCTCCTCGATGATCTCCATGTGCAGAAGACCCAGAAAACCGCAGCGATAGCCGAAGCCGAGCGCCACCGACGTCTCCGGCTCAAAGGCCAACGCCGCGTCGTTGAGGCGCAGTTTTTCCAGCGCGTCCCGTAAGTCGCCGTAACGCGACCCGTCTGCCGGGTAAATGCCCGCAAACACCATGGGCTGCACCGCCTTGAAACCGGGCAGCGGGTCTTTTGCGGGGGCGTCGGCCAGGGTGACGGTGTCGCCCACGCGGGTGTCGCCCACGTTCTTGATGGACGCGGTGATATAGCCCACTTCGCCCGCCGCGAGACGATCCTTTTTCTGCAGGCCGAAGGGCTCCATCACGCCGACCTCGACGACCTCAAAGGTCTTGCCCGTGCTCATCAGTTTCATGGTGTCGCCGGCTTTGATGCAGCCGTCGACCAGGCGCACGTAGACCACCACGCCGAGATAACTGTCGTAGTAGGAGTCGAAAATGAGCGCTTTCAAGGGCGCCTGCTCGTCGCCCCGCGGGGCGGGGATGTCGGTGACGATGCGCGAGAGCACCTCTCCGATATTGATACCGGCCTTGGCCGAAACGGCGGGGCAATCCATGGCGGGAATGCCGATGACGTCCTCGATCTCTTTTCTCGTGCCGTCGATATCGGCCGAGGGCAGATCGATCTTGTTGACCACGGGCAGTATCTCCAGCCCCGCGTCCACCGCGAGATAGGCGTTGGCCAGCGTCTGCGCCTCGATGCCCTGCGTCGCGTCCACAACGAGAAGCGCCCCCTCGCAGGCGTTGAGCGACCGCGAGACCTCGTAGTTGAAGTCCACGTGGCCGGGGGTGTCGATCAGGTTCAGGATATAGTCCTGCCCGTCGCCGGCGCGATAGCAAAGCCGCACGGCCCGCGCCTTGATGGTGATGCCGCGCTCGCGCTCGAGGTCCATGTTGTCGAGCACCTGCTCTTCCATGTCCCGCTTTTCGACGGTGTCGGTCGCTTCCAGCAGGCGGTCTGCCAGCGTGGATTTGCCGTGGTCGATGTGCGCGATGATGGAAAAATTGCGGATATGCGCCTGTCTCTCCGTTCCTGCCATAATGCCCTCTCCGTGTTTGATAGAATAATCAAAGATAGTATAACATAAACCCCCTGTTTTTGCAAGCCGCGCGCAAAGATTTTTCGGGCGCGGACGCGGGCGCGTGCATAGCCGGGCTGCGCGTTGCCCATACTGTTAAAAAACGGCGGAGGTGCGGTATGCGGCCGATCTTTTGGTTTTTGCTCGGCATGATGGCGGGCGGCACGCTCGGCGTGATGCTCATGTGCCTGTTGCAGATCAGCCG
>CAMZFG010000100.1 GCA_947306035.1 uncultured Clostridia bacterium
CCCGCCGGCAAACGCACCGAGGCCGATCATTCCTGCAAGCCGCCCGTATGCTACGGCTGGGACTGGAACCCGCGCCTGCTGATCTCGGGCATGTGGCGCGAGGCGTATATCGAAACGCGCCGCCCCGACCACATCCGCGACGTCGAGGCGTTCTATACGCTCTCGGAAGATTTTACCGCGGCCGAGGTGACGTTCCGCGTCGACTGCGACGCGCCCTGCACGCTGACTTTGCGCGATCCCGACGGGAACACTCTCTACCGGGGCCCCGTCAAACCCCTGACCGTCGAGAACCCGCGCCTTTGGTGGTGCCGCGGGCAGGGCGAACCCGCGCTCTACCGCTACGAGGTGGAGAACCCCTCCGGCATGACCGTTTGCGGCACGGTGGGCTTTCGGCGCGTGCGCCTTTTGCGCAACCCGGGCGCGGGGGAGAACCACGGCTTTCCGAAATCGCGTTATCCCGCCCCGTTCTCGCTCGAACTCAACGGCAGAAGGGTATTTATCAAGGGCACCAACTTCGTCAACCCCGAACTGTTCTGGGGGCAGGCGACGGCCGAGCGCTATCGCACGCTGATCGACCTGTGCGCCGACGCCAACATGAACGCGGTGCGCCTGTGGGGCGGTGCGGCGGTGCATCTGCCGGCTCTGTACGAGCGCTGTGACGAGCGCGGCGTGCTGGTGTGGCAGGAATTCATGCTGGCCTGCAACGACTACCCCGACGACGACGATTACCTTGCCGTGCTCGAGAGCGAGGCCACGGCCATGATCCTCGCCCTGCGCCGCCACCCGTGCCTGTTTTTGTGGTGCGGCGGCAACGAACTGTTCAACGGCTGGTCGGGCATGGACGATCAATCCCTGCCGCTGCGCCTGCTCAACAGTCTTTGCTACGCGCTCGACCGCGAGCGGCCGTTCCTTTACACCTCGCCCCTGTTCGGCATGGGGCACGGCAACTACGTCTTTTACGACCGCCGCTACGACAAGGAAGTGTACGCCGCTTTTGCCGGGGCGGAAAATACCGCCTACACCGAGTTCGGCGTGCCGTCCGTCTCGGCCATGGAAGCGCTTGAGGCGATCATTCCGCCCGCCGAGCTGGCCGCGCCCGCGCCGACCGAGGCCTGGGTGCTGCACCACGCCTTCCGCGCGTGGATGCCCGAGTCGCACGCCTGCTTTACCGTGTTGGAACGCTACTTCGGTCAAGGCGCCACGCTCGAAGAGCGCATCAGGCAGTCCGACCTTTTGCAGAGCGAGGGGTTGAAATTCATTTACGAAGAGGCGCGGCGGCAGTCGCCGCGGTGCGGCGCGGCCATGAACTGGGCCTTCAACGAGCCGTGGATCACCGCCGCCAACCTCTCGATCGTGCGCTATCCCGACGTGCCGAAGCCCGCCTATTTCGCGGTCAAAAACGCGCTGCGTCCCGCCCTGTTCAGCGCGAAGATCGAAAAATTCGTCTGGCACGCGGGCGAGACGTTCCGCGCCCCCGTGTGGCTACTCAACGACGGCCCCAAAAAGGTCACGGCCGACGCCGAGGTGCTGCTGCGCGTGGGCGACGTCACGCTGCCGCTGCTGCAATGGTGGCGGGCGTCCGCTCCGGCGGGCAAAAACGTGGAGGGCGCCGCGGTGTGCTGCACCCTGCCCGCCGTCGACGCCGACGAAATGACGCTGGTCATCCGCGCCTCCAAAGAGGCGCTTGACAACGAATATCACCTGCTGTACCGCAACGATCAAAAGGGAAAGGACGTCGTCGTCAGGACGATGAATACGTAAACCATGAAAAGACAATTCATCTGGGCGTCTCCCGCCTATGCCACTCCGCAAAGGCCCGTGCCCGCCCCCTATCTGCGCCGCGCGTTCTCGCTGCCGTTCAAACCGGAAACGGCCGTCGTGCGCGTGTGCGGGCTCGGTTTTTACCGTCTGTTCGTCAACGGGCGTGAGATCACCAAAGGGGAACTGGCCCCCTACGTCAGCAATCCCGACGACGTCTGCTACTACGACGACTACGATCTGACCCCGTACCTCACGCGCGGCAAAAACGCCATCGGCGTGTGGCTCGGCAACGGCATGATCAACGCGCCGGGCGGCTATATTTGGGATTTCGACAAAGCCGTTTTTCGCGGCGCGCCGCGCCTTTGCCTTGAATTCGAGGCCAAACGGGGCGAGAAAACGGTGGCGTTTTCCGCCGACAGCCGCTTTCGCACCGCGCCCTCGCCCGTGCTGTTCGACGATCTGCGGTACGGCGAGACCTACGACGCCCGCCGCGAGATCGCGGGCTGGAGCGAACCCGATTTCGACGACCGCAAATGGAAAAAAGCCGGGATCGCCGAAAAACCGCGGGGCGAGTTCCGCCTCGCCGCCGTCGAGCCCGTTCGCGCGCTGCGCGAGATCAAGCCCGTCGCCGTGTTTCCCGCGCCGGACGGCTACATTTACGATTTCGGCGTCAACACCGCGGGCGTCTGCCGCCTGACCCTCTCGGGCGCGGTGCCCGGGCAAAAACTGACGCTGCGCTACGTCGAGCAGGTCAAAGACGGCGATATCTATCTGCCCGGCACCGTGTTCAACGGCGAATACACCGACTATAATCAACGCGATATTTACATTGCCAAAGGCGACGCGGTCGAAACGTGGCAGCCCCATTTCTGCTACCACGGTTTTCGCTACGCCAAAGTGTGGGGCATTACCGAAGAGCAGGCCACGCCCGATCTTCTTACCTACGTGGTCATGGGTTCCGACCTGACGACCATCGGCGGCTTTACCTGCTCCGACGAGACGGCCAACACGCTTTTCCGCATGGCGCAGAACGCCGACCGCTCTAACTTTTACTACTTCCCGACGGATTGCCCGCACCGCGAAAAGAACGGCTGGACGGGCGACGCCGCTTTCTCCTGCTATCATATGTCGATGTACTACGACTGCGAGAAGAGTTACCGCGAGTGGCTGGCCGACATCCGCAAGAGCCAGAACGACCGCGGCGAACTGCCCGGCATCGTGCCGACCTCGGGCTGGGGCTTTGCCTGGGGCAACGGCCCCGCGTGGGATCAGATCGCGTTCGTACTGCCGTGGGTGCTGTGGAAATACCGCGGCAATACCGACGTCATTCGTGAAAACGCGCACACCATGGTGCGCTATCTGCAATACGCCATGACGCGGCGAAGCCCCGACGGCACCATCGCCATCGGCCTCGGCGACTGGTCTTCGGTGGGGCGGTCGCATTCGCGGCCCGAAACGCCGCTTGCCGTGACCGACAGCGTGATCGTGGCGGATATCGCGCACCGCGCCGCCGATATGTTCCGCGCCGTTGGCTACGACAACGAGGCCGTTTTTGCCGAGAGCGTGTGGCGGGATATGCGGGCGACCGTGCGCCGCGAACTGATGGAAAAGCCCGGCGTGCTCAAAGGCGGCACGCAGACGGGGCAGGCGCTGGGCCTTCTTTGCGGCGTGTTCGAGGAAAGCGAGATCGAGGCGGCCAAAGCGGCGCTGGTCGATGCGGTGCATCGCGCGGGCGACAGTTTCTCCTGCGGTGCCATCGGTTTCATGTCGGTACTGCCCGCCCTCACCCTGTGCGGTGAGAGCGAACTCGCCTGGCACATGGTGACCAAACGCGAGTACCCCTCGTTCGCGCACCTCATCGACCTCGGCGAAACGGCCCTCTCCGAGCATCTGATGCCGGACGGCGCGCCGGACGAATCGCACAATCACCACTTTTTCGCCGACTACATCCGCTGGTTCATGCAGGACGTGGCGGGCCTTGTCGTGGAAGACAGCAAAAAGGTGACGATCAAGCCCTCGTTCCTCTCGGAACTCACGTTTGCCAAAGCGCATCACGACCTGCCGCAGGGCCGCGTGTCGGTCGAGTGGCGGCGCGAGGGCAAGAACGTCACGCTGACCTATACCTGCCCGGACGGGGTGGATTGCAGGGTCGACGTGCCGCAAAACGTCATCGTGAAAAAAGAGGTGTGATATGGAAAAACCGGAACGCGTACTACTGGCAAGCGACCTGCATCTTTGTCACAAAGACGTCTACGATATACCCACGCCGCAGCGCATGCAGTACTTCGTCGACGACGTGCTGGCCGAATACGAAAGGGAGCCGTTTACCGCCCTTTTGCTGCTCGGCGACTACTCGCTCGACCATTGGAAGTGGGGCATCAAGGGCAGTTACCTCGGGCAAGGTATCAGCAACGCCTCCGTCTTCGCGCGGGACTACGTTTCGCAATTGCAGAAACTGCCCGTCAAGATCTGCATGATCGCGGGCAACCACGAGCAGTACGGCCCCGAAAACTGGCAAAAACTGACGGGCTACACAAGACAGGACGTGTGCGTGTGCGGCGACTACGTGTTCGTGCTGACCGACACCTACGCGGGCGACCTTGACCCCACCGAGCACAGCGACGGCGTCTATACCGGCGCGGATATGGCTTTTGTGCATCGCATGGCAGACCGCTATCCCGACAAAAAGATCGTGTTGTGCGCCCATTACCTCGACCTGCACACCAAGGTCGAGCAGACGCACACCGCCCTGTACGACATGATAAAAGAGGGTCGCATCGTCTGCGCCGTGGCGGGGCACACCCACAACTGCGACATCTGGACGTACCCCGAATACGGCGACTTTCACGTGCTGTTCACGGGCAACTGGTTCATGAACGAGAGCCGGCCTTTCGACCCGTTGTGGGGCTTTCGTGAAATGCTGCTGACAAAAAACCGCATCGTCAGCCGCTATATCACACCGGCGCACACATTGAAGAAAAACGGGGAAGACTGCTTTTTCCCGCGCGCCGCGCGGGACGAGATCACACTTGACCTGACATAAAAGGAGAGGGGAGCATTATGAAACTATCTACCAGTACGGGCGATTTCGTCATCGGCAATATGCCCGTCGAAGAGCAGATCAAACACATTGCCGAGGCGGGCTTCAAGCACGTCAACCTCGAACTGGCCGACCGCGTTTCCGACTCGCGCCTTGACGTGGACAACTGGGAGGAGCGCATCGAATCCATCGGCCGGGCCGCGAAAGAGGCGGGCGTGGACTTCGTGCAGGCGCACTCCACCTGCGACACGCTGGC
>CAMZFG010000101.1 GCA_947306035.1 uncultured Clostridia bacterium
GACCCACGGCCTCGATCTGATCCATGCTCGTGATGCACCCGTAGGTGGGGTCGAGCAGGGTCGCCACGACCATTTGCATGGCCTCGGTGTGGTTCTTGATGGGGCGGTTCTCTTTGAGTTTGAGCCCCTTGATGAGTTGTTTGTGGTCGATCAGGGACCCGTCGGTGCCGATGCGCTCGCAAATGCCCTTGGCGGAGACCACCTCGGTCTTTGTGTCGATCAGTTGGTATTTGAGGGAACTGGACCCCGCGTTGACGACAAGAATATCCATGTCAAAACCTCCGTTACAGATATTGAACGGATATAGTATAACATAATGTTTCAAAATTTGCAACCCATTGGCGTGAAAAAGCCGAAAAGTTGCAAAAGGGAGGCAAACGGTATGAAAACGGTCGGCATCATCTCCGAATACGACCCTCTGCACCGGGGGCACGCTTATCTGTTTGAGCAGGCGCGCGCGGCGGGTGCCGATCTTCTGATCGCGGTCATGAGCGGCGATTTCACCCAGCGCGGCGAGGCGGCGATCCTGCCGCCCGTGACGCGGGCGGCTATGGCGGTGGAGGCGGGCGTCGACCTGGTGGTGGAACTGCCGTTCCCGTTCAGCGCCGCCTCGGCGCGTTACTTTGCCGAAACGGGCGTCGGCATCACGGCGGCGCTCGGCGCCGACACGCTCGCGTTCGGCACGGAACGGGGCGACTTATCGGCGCTTGACGCATGGGCTGAAAAAGCGGCGGCGCTGGAAAAAACGGGCGCGGACGAGCCGGCGAAAGCCACGGCGGCCGCCCACTTCGACGCGCTGGGCGCGTCGCCCGCTTCCAACGACATCCTGGCGGTGGAATACCTGCGCGCCATCGGCAAAAGCGGCGCAAAACTCGCCCCGTTCCCGGTCAAACGGGTCGGTATGGGCTACCGCGACGCGGCAGGCGCGGGGTTTGCCTCAGCCACGGCGCTGCGGGATATGCTGCGGCGGGGCGAGAACGTAGAGGCGCACCTGCCGCCGGCCGCCGCACCGCGTTTTCGCGCGGCGATCGGGGAAGGGCTTTTCGACACGGCGAAACTGGGCCCGGCTATGTTGGCGTTTTTGCGCACAGCGGGCGGCAAGGTGACGGAAAACGGGGGTGTTTGCCCCTTTGCGGAGTGCGGCGGCGGGCTGTTCCGGCACCTGTGCCGCGCCGCCGAAAACGCTCGGGACTACGCCTCGCTGTGCGCCGCGGCCGCTACCAAACACTACACCGACGGGCGCATTCGCCGCGCGCTGCTGTTCGCGCTGGCGGGCGTGACGCAGAAAGACCTGAAAACGCCGCCCGTTTACGTGCGTCTTCTGGCCGCGAACGAAAAAGGGCTTGCTTATCTCGCCGCCACCCGCAAAACGCGCGCCCTGCCCGTGGTGACCAAACCCGCCGACGCGGCGGCGCTCGGCGAGGGGGCGGCGCGGCAGCGTGAACTGGCAAGGCGCGCGGACGGGCTTTTCGCCCTGTGCCGTCCCGTGCCGCTTCTGCCGGCCGAACTGCAAACGCAAAAGCCCTTTCTTTTGAAAAAGGATTGACTTTTTTCCGCGCGCGTGCTATACTGTACCCGATCAAATTGAAACGAGGTAAGATCCATGGCCGAAACGAGAAAGAAAACGGAAGGCGAATATCTGGAATATCAGGGCAAGCCGCTGGTGCGCGAGGGCAACACCATCATCTACGGCGACCTCAATCACGACCCGTGCGTGCTGCTGCTCGACATCCTTTCCTATGCGGGCGAGGGCGACGACAAGGTCCCGAACAAAGTCATGATCCAGATTTTAGACGCCAAGGACCCCAACAACATCATCAAGCAGGGCGACAAGAGCAGTCTGCACGACGCGTTTGAACTCGGCACGATCTGGCTTGATATGGAACTGAAAAAGAGCGCGCAATAAACGAACGAGAGCGGCGGCTTGACCGCCGCTCTTTTGCAAAAAAGGAGAGAGAATATGTCTTGTCTGTCTTTTCCGCCGTCGGTGTTCGTCATCGGCCGCGACTACGAGATCTTGCTGTTTGCCGAGCAAAACGGCATTTTCTGGCTGGAAATCGAGGGGGAGCGCTACTATCCCGACAACGCCGGTACGCTGGCCTCGGAGCTCCCCTACGCCAAGGTGCGTCTGCCGCAAACGGTGCTGAACGGGGCGAAAAACTACCGTGTTTGCTACCGCAAAACGATCGAACGCAAGGCCTATTTCTCAAAGATCGGCGAGGTCGAAACGGAGGAATACGCGTTTCGCCCGCTGACCAAAACGCGCGACATCCACCTGTATCATATCGCCGACGTGCACTACGCCTTTGCGGTGGGCAAGAAAACGGCGACTTTCTTCGGCGATGATCTTGACCTTTTGGTGGTCAACGGCGACATCGGCGAGGTCGAAACGGAGCAGAACTACAAGGAAGTGGCGCGCTTCGTCGGCGAGATCACCGGGGGTTCTCTCCCCGTGCTGTTCGTGCGCGGCAACCACGACACAAGAGGGCACCTGGCCGAAAAATTCACCGACTACTTTCCCGCCGAGGGCAAAAACACCTATTTCACCTTTGAGGTGGGGCCGCTTTGCGGCGTGGTGCTGGACTGCGGCGAGGACAAACCCGACAATCACCGCGAATACGGCGGGGGATACGGCGGCGCGCCCGTGTATAACGGCACCAACGCCTTCGAGCCCTACCGCCGGCGCGAGACGGCGTGGCTGGCAAACGTGCGCCTGCCGCAGGATAAGATCCCGTTGGCCGTGTGCCACATTTGCCCCGTGCAGACCACGCGGCACCCCGGCGACCCGTTTGACATTGAGCGCGACGTCTATACCGCGTGGAACGCCGAGTTGGAGCGTCTCGGCATTCGCCTGATGCTGTGCGGTCACGTGCACCTGGCCTATCTGCTGATGCCGGGCGACCCCGCCTCGCTCCTGCCGCACAACTACCCCGTGGTGGTGGGCTCCGCCACCTTCAAGGGGCAGACCGATCTTGTCGGCGCGGCGATCACGATCAATCCCGAGGGCGCAACGGTGCTCTTTACCGATGCGGCGCACAACGTAAAAGAGCGTTTCGAGTTGACTTTCTGATCTCCCGAAACATAACAAAAACGGCCCCGTTCGGGGCCGTTTTGTTGTATTGCGCTCAATGGGTATAGGCCGCGTACAACCCCGCGATCTGCGAGGCGGTCAGGGCCCGGCTGTACACGTTGGCGCAGCCGATGGAGCAGGTGGCAAACGCGCCGCTGCTGTTTGAGGTGGCGTCGGCGCCCACGACGAGAACGGTGGTGGCCGGCGCGTTGACGGTGCCGGTGACGGCCATGGTGTTGACTTGCAGACCGTTGAAGTACAGCGAGAGCGACTGACCGTCATAGGTGCCGACCACATGGACCCACGTGCCCGTTTCCGGCGCGGTGACGCCGACCTTGTACCAGGAGCCGCCCGCCTTGACGATGAAGTACAGTTTGCCGTCGGTCTGACGCTCAAAGCCATAGCCGCCGCCCTGCTGGCAGGAGAACGGATCGGCGTTGCTCGACGGCGTCGCATCCATACGTACGAACATTTCAAAGGTCAGCGAATCGGAAAGGGCTTCAAAGTGGTCGGCGATGCCGGTGAACTCAAAGGAACTCCGGCCGTCGAACACGCCGATATACTTTTGCTGCGCCGCGTCATACTGCGTTTTGGGCGTGCCGCAGGTGCGGAGCGTGGCGCCCGAAACAGCGTCGCTCGCGGTGTTGTTTTGCCCGAACACGGCGGAGAAGATGAGCGACGACGCCGGCGAATCGGGCGCGGCGCCCGCGGCCGTGGTAAAGTTGAAGGTAAGCGCCTCGCCCTCGTTGCCCCAGGACGAGACGGGCACGATGCGCACGCTGTACTCCGTTTCGGGTTCAAGCCCCGTCAGCGGCAGGGTGAGCGTTTCGGGAGCGGGGAACAGGAAGCCGCAATCCAGACGGTAGATGGTGCTGAAATGCACGCCGCTGCGGCTGATCTCACAGCGATAGTTCTGCACGTAGGTGCCGTTTGCCGTGCGCGGGAAGCGGAAATTGGCGTTGGTGGCGTTCACCGCGATCGGCGTGACGGTCGCATCTTCGGCAAAGGCGGGCGCCGTTTCGCCGGCGGCGCGCGCGTTGGTGTAAGTAAAGGCGGCGGGGTCGCCCACCGATCCGATCAGGATGGGGGTGATGACTTCAAGGCCCGTCGTGGCGTCAAAGGCCCTGACCTGAATGCGGTTTTGCGCGTCCACCTCGACCACGTAGTACTGGCCGCCGTCGGAACGGCCGCCCGTGGTGTTCCAGCCGCCCTCGGCGTCGGCGGGGCAAATGCCTTCTTCGGCGCCGGCTTTGCCGACCAGATCCATTTCAAGCCCCTTGAACGAGGCGGTGTTGAAGGCAGTGAAGGTGCCCTGCCACACGGAGCGGGGGTCGTTGATGGGGAAATGGGAGTGACCCGAAAAATCGACCACCTGCGGATAGCGGGAAAGAACGGATTTGAGGTCTTCCAGTCCCCACGTTTTGGCGCTGCCGTACACGGTGCCTTTGACGTGCTGGTGCTGGAACACGAAAATGGGCTTTTTGCCGGTCTCGTCTTCAGCCGCGGCTTTTTGCAGTTCGGCGGCCAGCCAGTTTTGTTTGGTGGTGCTGAAAGAGCGGCCGTTCCCGTCCGGGCTGACGAGAATGAAATGGTAACCGCCGATGACGAGATGATGGTCGTCGCTCGTATAGCCGGAGGCGGCGAGATAGTTCGCCACGGTGTTCTCGGTCTGGAACTCGTGGTTGCCGAGCGTGGCGCACGTGACGGTCCCTTCTCTCGCGTTGTCCGTCAGCGTTTTGAAAAAGCGCGTGAAGGAAGCGGTGGTGCCGTAGTGAACGAGGTCGCCCACCACGAAAATGCCGTCGACCTTTTGGTAATTCTCGTGCGCGTCGGCATAGGCATAGACGTTCTGGAACATTTTTCCGAACTTGACGTCGCGGTAGTCGGGCGTGTCCGTCAGATGCACGTCGCTGAGCGCGACAAAGCGCAGAACGGGCTTGAACGTACCGTCGTCCTGGGTCGTGTCACCGGTATCTTCGG
>CAMZFG010000102.1 GCA_947306035.1 uncultured Clostridia bacterium
TCGCCGTGCTGGCACGCAAGATCGGTTACCGCGGGCTCGTGGTCTTTATCGACGAATGCGTCAATCTCTACAAGATCGTGCACCGCGTCAGCCGCGAGAACAACTACGAAAAGATCCTCTCCATGTTCAACGACTCGCTGCAGGGCAGAGCGGAAGGGCTTTTGCTGGTGCTCGGCGGCACGCCGCAGTTCCTCGAGGATCCGCGCCGCGGTCTGTTCAGTTACGAAGCGCTGCGCAGCCGCCTTTCCGACAGCCGCTTTTCCGATCCGTCCTTCAAAAACCTCATCGGCCCCGTCGTTCGCCTGCGCCGCCTTTCCGACGACGAGCTCTACGCCCTGATCGTGCGCGTGACGGCGCTGTACGCCATGCAGTACGGCAAAGCGCCCCGCATCACCGCCGCCGAGCAGGAATCGTTTTTGCGCCTGTGCCTGGCGCGCGCCGGCGCCGACAGCATGATGACGCCGCGCGAGATCCTGCGCGACTACATGACGGTCTTAAACATTCTCATGCAGAATGAAACGGCTGATTTCAACACCATTGCGGCACATATTGCCGCTGAAAGCCAACCCGTCGCGTCGGCGGAACGCGCCGCCGAAGAAAGACCCGGCGCCGCCGTCGACCTCTCCGATATCGTACTGTGAGGTGCGCCATGGCAGAACAAGACCGCATTTTCGATCGCTTCCCGCCGTTTATCCGGGAGTATATCTATTCGCATTCCTGGGAGAGTTTGCGCGCCGTGCAGGTAGCGGCGGCCGAAACGCTGTTTTTGACCGACCATCACCTTTTGCTGACGTCCGGCACCGCCAGCGGCAAAACCGAGGCGGCTTTCTTTCCCATTCTGACGCAATTATATGAAAAACCCGCAGCAAGTATAGGCGTTTTGTATATCGCGCCGCTGAAAAGTCTGATCAACGATCAGTTCGGCCGCATGGAAGAATTGCTGACCGAAAGCGGCATTCCCGTCACCCATTGGCACGGGGACGTAGCGGGTTCTCACAAGAAAAAACTGCTTGAGAACCCTTCCGGCATCCTGCAGATCACGCCGGAATCGCTCGAATCCATGCTCATCAACCGTTCCAACGACATCGTGCGCCTGTTCCACGACCTGCGCTTCGTCGTCATCGACGAGGTGCACACGCTCACGGGCAGCGACCGCGGCAATCAGATCATCTGTCAGCTTTCCCGCATCGCCCGCCTGATCGGCCGAGAACCCCGCCGCGTGGGGCTTTCCGCCACGGTGGGCGACCCGTCGCTGGCGGCCGCGTGGCTGGCAGGCAACAGCGGCATCACGGTGGATATCCCGCAAAACCCCGACGAGGGCGTGCGCTGGCGGCTCGGCATGGAGCATTTCTTTTTCCAAAATGAAGATCAGGCGCAGTCCGACGACGGCAAGCCGGCCGATCCCGAAAAAAGCGACGGCATCGACAACGGCTACGAGTACATGTACGACTGCGTCAAAGACAAAAAGGCGCTGGTCTTTTCCAACTCCCGCGAAGAAACGGAGTATCTGACGGCGACTTTCCGGCAGATCGCGGCGCGCCGCCACGACCCCGACGTGTTTCTCATCCATCACGGCAATCTTTCCGCCGCGCTCCGCGAGGACGCGGAAATGAAGATGAAAAACGAAGAGGAAAGAGCCGTGACCTGCGCCACCGTTACCATGGAACTGGGCATCGACATCGGGCGTCTGGAGCGGGTGCTGCAAAGCGATTCGCCCACGTCTGTGTCGAGTTTTCTGCAGCGTCTCGGCCGTTCCGGCCGTCGCGGACAGCCCCCGGAGATGATGATGGTGTTCCGCGAGGAAGACCCCCTGCCCAACACGCCGCTGCCGCAGCTGCTGCCGTGGGGACTTCTGCGCGCCGTCGCCATCGTGCAGTTGTACCTGGAGGAACGTTTCATCGAGCCGCCCCGCGTCAAGCAGATGCCCTTGAGTCTTTTGTTCCACCAGACCTTGAGCGTGTTGGCCGCAAGCGGCGAAATGACCCCCAAGCGGCTGGCGGAAAGGGTGCTTTCTCTGCCCCCGTTCGCGGCCGTTTCGCGTGAGGACTACCGCACCCTGCTGTTTTCCATGATCCGGGAAGACATGCTGCAAATGACCGAGGAAAAAGGCCTTATCGTGGGGCTTGCGGGCGAAAAACTGCTGAATAGTTTTCAGTTCTACGCCGTGTTCAAGGACAGCGAGGACTTTACCGTGCGGGCGGGCGACCCCGAAAAGGGAAGCGCCGAGGAGATCGGCACCATCACCACGCCGCCGCCCGTCGGCGACCGCTTTGCGCTGGCCGGCCGCGTGTGGGAAGTGGAAGAGCTTGACATACAGCGCAAACTCGTTTACGTGCATCCCGTGGCGGGCAAAATGGAAGTTTCCTGGCCCGGCGATTACGGCGAGATCCACACCCGCATCCAGCAGCGCATGCTGCAGGTCTTGCGGGAGGATACGGTCTATCCTTACCTAAAACCCAACGCCGCCCATCGGCTGGAAGTGGCGCGGCACCTCGCCCGCAACACGGGCGTGACGGAACATCGCCTGATCCGCCTGGGGCCTTCCGGTTTTTGCCTGTTCCCGTGGCTCGGCACGCGTTCTTTCCGCACGCTGCGGCGTTTTCTGACGACCAACGCCAAAAAACTCGGCATTTCCGGCGTGGAATACGAGGGGTGCTGCTATATCACCTTTCATGCCGAGGAGCAACCGAAAACGCTCATTCGCCGCATGGCGGAACTGGCGGCGGGCGGCATAGACCCGCAGTCGCTCGTCGGCGCGGGCGAACAGCCCTTGTTTGACAAGTTCGATCCCTATATCCCCGCGGAACTTTTGCGCCGCGCCTACGCCGTCGACCGCCTTTCGCCGACCGAAGCCGAAGAGGTCATCGCGGCGCTTTCGACCGAGCGTTTCTCATAACGTCTGCCGTCTTTTTTCAAAAAGCAAAACAAAAAAGCCCGCGACAGCGGGCTTTTTTGCGTAAAAATCATTCGGCTTGCTCGGTTTCCTGCGTCTTGCTTTCGTCCGCTTCATCAGACGTTTCTTCCGCGGGCTGCTCCGCGGGAACGTCTTCAACGGGTTCTTCGGCGGGTTCTTCGGCGGGTTCTTCGGCAGGTTCTTCGGCAGGTTCTTCGGCAGGTTCTTCGGCAGGTTCTTCGGCAGGTGCTTTTGCGGTGCTTTCGGCGGGCTTATACCACGCCAGCAGTCCGGCAAAGAACATACCCGCGGCCAACGTCATCTCGGCCAGCGCGTTGACAAAACTGCCCCAGCCGTAGTCGTTGACGCCGGCTCTCACGCAGGCCATAACGAACACGATGAAATATACGCACAGATAGACGGCAAACAGCAGCCAACCGAGTTTGAAAAGTTCGGTTTTGCCGCAGATGCCCACGATGAACAGCACCGCGGCGGCCAGCAGGACGAGCCCCGCCAAAAAGGCGAACACGCACAGCGTCGTGCCGAGACCGTCGTTGTAGCGGGAGATACCGACCGAACTGCCGATGCCGTCGATCACGCTCCCGATGATCCACCAGGCAAACACGGGGCCGAGCGCCTTTTTGGCCAGGTCCGTTTTCTTCATCAGAAGTAGCACGGCCACGCCCGCGATCAGAACGAGCAGTACGGCCAGCAGAACGAGATTGCCGACGACGGGGAAGAAACCGCCGTCAAATCCGCCCACGCCGGTCAGCAGCGTGCAGGCGGCCGACGTCAGCAGCAGAATGATCGCCAGCAGCCAGGCGTTTTTCTTCAAAACAGAGAACAGTTGATCCATGGTAAAAATCTCCTTGTTCGTTTTTTCTTCATTATATCGACACAAATCGGTTTTGTCAAGCCGCTTTCACACAAAAAATATGCGCGCGGCGCGCGTTTGCGTACAATGACCGCATACGATCGCAGTATATGCCGCGGCGGGGCGGTTTATGAAAAAAAGACGCCGTTTGGCGTCTTTTTTTCAGGTCTCTTCTTTTTTCTCTATGTAGAAAAACAGGGCGGCGCCTGCGCCGAGCAGCACGAGAGCCGCGGCGGGGTATTCCAGCATACCGCCGATATAGGCGGCCTGTGCTTCGGTCAGCGGGCCTGCGGCAAACAGCGTTGCCATAATGCCGAGCAGAACGGCGAACACAAGCGGCAGACCGCACCGCAAAACCAGCAAAGCGGGGTGTTTGGTCATGGTACTCTCCTCATTCGTTTTTGTGCATAAATATTTATAGAATTTGAAACGGTATAAAATCGTTGCGCGCGCAACCGCAAAAAAGCGGAAAAACGTCGCGTTCGCCCGTCCCATCGACGCCATTATACCATAAAAGCCGCTTTTGTGCCATAGTGGATCGTTGGCGTTTTTGCATTTTTTCGGCAATACGGCGGCGCTCGTCTGCTTAAATTTTTATCTTTTTTGTTAAATCCTGCATATATATTCTGCTTTTTCCATAGGTTTTGCATATTCGACCCACCGAAACAGGAAAAACATTCCTTTCAGTCGTTATTTTGAACAAAGCGGATAGACAATGTTTGAAAACGGTCGAAATCAACAAACAATCGGCGCCAAAACGCCGTGCTATACTGTAGCCGTCTTGTTTCATTGACAGAAAGGAGAAAAGAAAATGAAAACCATGACGGAAACAAAAACGGAAGAAACAAAGACCATCGACGAGCGCGAGCGGTCGGTGTGCGGCCACGCCCTGCGGTATCGCCTGCTTCGGGACGCGCGGGGTTACTATATCGAGGCCGGCTACCGCGGCGAGAGCGCCGTCCGGTTTGCGGGCGCCGATTTTCTGCTCGCGACGTCGGTGTACGGCAAGATCGTGCGCGGCACGGTCACGCCCTGCACGCTTGCCGACGTCGTTTCCGACCTGCTGGCTGTGTCGGCCGGCGGTTGAGACTGCAAGGCGCCGCCCGCGGGGCGGCGCTTTTTTGCGTTTTTCTCTTTACACGCGGGCGCTTTTGTGCTATACTTGTGTCAAGAAAAACGGAAAGGGGCGCCAAAGGGCGCGATTTGAAACATGAAATGTCCCAACTGCGGCTATCCCGATAGCAAGGTCATCGACTCCCGCCCC
>CAMZFG010000103.1 GCA_947306035.1 uncultured Clostridia bacterium
TGAGCTGGCGGTTGATATTGCTCTCTGACACCGCGTCGTTGTCGCAGAGGTCAAGGGCGCCCACACCGGCGCGCGCCAGCGCCTCGACAACGGCGCCCCCGACGCCGCCGAGACCGAACACGGCCACGCGGGCGCGGGAAAGACGCTCTACGCCGGCCTCGCCGACGAGGCGCGCCGTGCGTTCATACTGTTCTTTCATAGATGCTCCTTGTGCCGGAAAACGCGTACCGTTTACGGGCTTATCTGTTTTTGGCTTTCACGATGAAGCGACGGATCAGTTTGACGAGTTCGACCAGCGGGATGATAGCCAGCGCCAGGCCCATGGCCACGGCGTATTCTTTGAGACTGATCTCCGTAAAGCCGAACGCCTCGCTCAGGAAGGGGGTATAAATGACGCCCGCCGTCAGCGCGAGCGCCGCCGCGGCCGAGCCCCACAGCACTTTGTTCTGCTTTTTGAGGGTGAAGATGGAGCCGTGCAGACTGCGCATATTGAACGCCTGAAAGATCTCGGCCATCGACATGGTGAGAAACGCCATGGTCATGCCGTCGGGGCTTTCGGTGATCTCCCACGCGCCCGCCTCCATGAAATGCCCGATAAAGTAGGCCGCAAGTGTCAGCAAGGTGACGAAAATCCCCTGATAGAAGATGCCCGCGATCATGCCGCCCGCAAACAGACTTTCGTCCGAGGGGCGGGGCTTTTCGCGCATGGCGTCGCCCTCTTCGGGCTCCATGCCGAGCGCCAGGGCGGGCAGACTGTCGGTGATGAGATTGATCCACAGCATGTGGGCGGGCCGCAGAATGGTAAAGCCCATCAGCGTGGCCGCGAACACGCTGAACACCTCGCTGATATTCGAGGAGAGCAGGAATTGAATGGCTTTGCGGATGTTGGCGTAAATGCGCCGCCCCTCGCCCACGGCCCCCACGATGGTGGCAAAGTTGTCGTCGGCCAAGATCATATCCGCCACGTTTTTGGTGACGTCGGTGCCGGTGATGCCCATGCCCACGCCGATATCGGCGCTCTTGATGCTCGGCGCGTCGTTGACGCCGTCGCCCGTCATGGCCACGACCTTGCCTTGCTTGCGCCACGCCCCCACGATGCGCACCTTGTGTTCGGGCTGTACGCGGGCGTAAACGGCGTATTTTTCAATGTTGGCAAGCAGTTCTTCATCGGACATACGCGACAGTTCCGCGCCCGTCACGGCGGCGGTCCCCTCGTCGAGAATGCCGAGTTCTTTGGCAATGGCGACGGCGGTGTCCTTGTGGTCGCCGGTGATCATGACCACGCGCACGCCCGCGATATGGCAGGCCGCGACCGCGTCCTTGACCTCGGGGCGCACCGGGTCGATCATGCCGACGAGACCGTAAAAGGTGAGGTCTTGTTCCAGCGCCGCGGCCTCGGTGTCGGCAGGCAGGTCGTCGTAGTGCCGCCCGGCGGCGGCCAGCACGCGCAGCGCCCGGTCGGCCATGGCCTTGTTCTCTCCCAATATTTCCGCTCTGTCCGCGTCGGTCATGGGGCGCACGCCCTCGGCGGTCAGGCGGTGCGTGCAGCGCCCCAGCACCTCGTCGGGCGCGCCTTTGGTGTACTGCTCGATACCGTTCTGCGTTTTGTGCAGCGTGGACATCATTTTGCGCATGGAATCAAAAGGCGCTTCGCCCACGCGGGGATAGTCCTTTTTGAGTTGCCGTTTGTGCAGACCGATCTTCAGGGCAAAGGCGACCAGGGCGTTTTCGGTCGGTTCGCCCACCACGTCGCCGCCGTCGCCCACTTCCGAGTCGGAGCACAGCGCCATGGCGCGCGCCAGCAGTTTTTCATCGGGGGTCTTCGTTTCGACCACCGTCATGCGGTTTTGCGTCAGCGTTCCCGTTTTATCGGAGCAGATGACCTGCGTGCAGCCGAGCGTTTCGACCGCGGTCAGCCGCCGGATAACGGCGTTGCGCGCCGACATGCGGGTCACGCCGATGGAGAGCACGATGGTCACCACGGCGGCCAGGCCCTCCGGAATGGCGGCTACCGCCAGACTGACCGACAGCATAAAGGCGTTGCTGAACACGCCCATGGAGAGCGTGCCCGCTTTGATCAGCGACACGGCCAGCATGACCACGCAGATGCCGAGCACCAGCACGGTCAGCATGCGGCTGAGCTGCGCCAGTTTCTTTTGCAGGGGCGTGGCCTCGTTTTCGGCGGTGGTCAGCGCGTGGGCGATCTTGCCCATTTCGGTCTGCATACCCGTGGCGGTCACCACGGCGCGGCCGCGGCCGTAGACCACCGTCGAGCCCATATAGACCATGTTGCGGCGGTCGCCGAGCGGCACTTCGTCGCCCGTCAGCGCCGCCACGTGCTTTTCAACGGGCACCGATTCGCCCGTCAGCGCCGCCTCTTCGACTTTCATGGTGGCGCATTCGATCAGGCGCGCGTCGGCAGGCACCGCGTCGCCGGCTTCCAGCACGATCACGTCGCCGACGGTCAGGTCTTCGCTTTTGACGTGTACGATCTGCCCGTCGCGCAGCACCTTTGAGGTGGCGGCGGTCATCTCTTTCAGGGCGTCGATGGCCTTTTCGGCCTTGCTTTCCTGCACCACGCCGAGCACCGCGTTCAGCACCACCACGAACAGGATGATGATGACGTCGCTCGGCGTCTCGTGATTGACGATCGAGATGAACGCCGAGAGCGCCGCGGCCACCAACAGCACGATGATCATGGGGTCGATCATCTGCTCGAAAAAGCGGCGGATCACGCCCTTCTTTTTGCCCTCTTCCAGTTTGTTTTTGCCGCCCGTCGCGAGGCGATTTTGCGCCACGTCGGGCGACAGGCCCTCTTCTTTGCTGCCGAGGGCGGAAAGAACTTCCGCCGCGCTTTGCCTGTAAAACTCCATGCTGCCTCCTGCAAAAAAAGACTCATGGGGCAAAAAGCCCCATGAGTCTCGTCGATCAAGATAAGCCAGACCGTATCGGCCAGTGCTGTTGACTTATCACACAATCGTGTCAACTACTCCCTCAAGGATCGGGAACAGTATAACACGTTTTGTGCCGTTTGTCAACCCCCCATCGCGCGCGTATCTTTTCAAAAAACGACATCATTTTTCAAAAAGCGATTGATTTTTGTTTTTTTTCATGCTACAATGAAGTCACAAGAGAAAAAAGGAGGCATATTGCCATGTTCGGATTCGGAAAGAAGAAGAAACAAAGAGAAGAAGAAGCCCGCCGCGCCGCCGAGGAGCAGCGTGCCGCCGACGCCCGCCGCGCCGAGGAAGAGAGAAAAGCCGCCGAGGCCGCCAAAAAGGCCGAAGAGGCCAAAAAAGCCGAGGAAGCCAAAAAGGCCGAAGAAGCCAAGAAGGCCGAAGAGGCGAAGAAAGCGGAAGAGGCCGAAAAGGCCGCCAAAAAGCCCGCCGCCAAAGCGCAGGAAAAGAAAGCCCCCGCGAAGAAAGCGGAAGAAAAGAAAGCGGAGCCGAAAAAAGCCGCGCCCGCCGCCAAAAAAGCGGAGCCCAAAGCGGAGCCCGCCAAAAAAGCCGCGCCCGCCGCCAAAGCGGCGCCCGCCAAAAAAGCGGAACCGAAAAAAGCCGAACCCGTTGAGGAAGAGATCGACGAAGAGGCCGCCAAAGCCAACGGCAAGTTCGAGATCAAGCGCACGAACGACGGCCGCTACATGTTCAACGTGCGGGCCGGCAACACGCAGATCATCGCTTCCTCGCAGGTCTACAGCTCCATGACCGCCTGCAAGGCCGGCATTGCCAGCGTGGGCGTCAACGCCGGGGTCGCCGCCGTGGAAGACCAGACCCTGCAAAGCGTCAACGAGGAAAAATGCCCCAAATTCCAGATCTACCTCGACAAGGGCGGCAAGTATCGCTTCAACCTGCTGGCCACCAACGGGCAGAACATTCTGTCCTGCACGCAGGGCTACGCGCACAAAGCCAGCTGCAAAAACGGCATCAACAGCGTCATCAACAACGCGAACGCCCCCGTCACCGTGCTGGGGAACGACAAATAAACCCCGAAACGGTATATAAAAAGCCGCCCGCAAGGGCGGCTTTTTTGCGTGGAAATCACACGATGCCGTCCGGCGTTGTTTGTGCGGGTGCTGCATACATAATCCGTTCGGATAGCAGCCGTTGCTTTTGCGATTCCAGGTCTTTGATCTTGCTGTTTGCCGAGGCAAACATGATGCCGCCGACAACCAGCAGGGGCCAAAGAATGACCAAACTGACAACCATCAAAACAAGCCCTGTGCTCTTTGAGCTTTCGGCTGATTTGATTTGTTTGTCCAATTCCAGAAGCTGCATATCGATTTGGCGTATCCTTTCTGCATTTTGCAGGGTTAATCTCCTTTCTTTAAAAACACAATTGTGTGCCTGTTGACAAACCTTTTGATGTGCAAGGTTGCAGGTTCCGACAGGTTTCTACTATATTATACTCAATCTTTGAGTAATTGTCAATACTCAAATTGTGAGTGTGCAAAAATAATGACAGTACCGTAAAAGGGAGGCTGCCATGCAATATCGGGAACGCATCAGAAACGTGCGAGAGGACAAAGACCTAACACAGACCGAGGTGGGGCGACTGCTGCACAAATCGCAACAAGGGTATAATCACATTGAGGCGGGTCGAGCCGAATTGAAGATCGAAGATCTTAAAACGCTATGCCGCTTTTACAATCTTTCGGCCGATTATCTCATCGGTCTGACCGACACGCCGACGGAATTGACACATTAAAAAAGCCCGCGGATAACCGCGGGTCTGATTTTTTCATGAAATGTTGATCTGCTCTTGACAAGCGCGCGGGCGCGAGTATAATAAAACTATATTTTTTCTTTTACGCGCCCGCGCATACGGGGCGCCGCAAAGGGGGAGAGGGCATGGACAAGATACTCGTTCTCGATTTCGGCGGGCAGTATAACCAACTGATCGCGCGCCGCGTGCGCGCCGAGCACGTGTTCGCGGAGATCCGGCCGTGTGAAAAATGACGCCCGCGGATATTAAAGCCGCCCGAAAGGGCGGCTTTTCTGTACGCTGCGAAACTATTTTTGAAAAAA
>CAMZFG010000104.1 GCA_947306035.1 uncultured Clostridia bacterium
TGAAATGGCGCGAGGGCGCGGAACGCGAAAAGATCAAAAACGACATCGTGACCGCCCGCGGCTTCGGCGACCTTTCCGAAAACGCCGAATATGACGCCGCTCGCAACGCCCAGGCCGAAAATGAGGCCCGCATTCTCAAACTGCAGCACGATATCGAGCACGCGCAGATCATCGACACGACCCGTTCCGCCAAAGGCGAGATCGACATCGGTTCGACCGTGGTCGTGCAGAACGGCGACGGCAAGGAGCAGACTTTCAAGATCGTCGGCTCCAACGAGGCGGATATTTTCAGCGGCAAGATCTCTGACGTCTCGCCCGTCGGCAGCGCCCTGATCGGCCACAAGAAAGGGCAGACCGTCACCGTTACCGTGCCCGCCACCGGCCTGACCGTTACCTACAAGGTCGTAAGCGTCGCCCGCGATTGAGGTGCCCCATGACCGACGAGATCAAGGACCCCATCGAAGAGGTCGCCGAAGAGGAGAACCTGGCGGACGTGTTCCGCGTGCGCCGTGAAAAACTGGCGGCGCTCACCGCGGCGGGGCAAAACCCGTTCTGCAAGGTGAAATACGACTTTGATACTTACACCACCGACATCACGGGCGATTTTGACAACTACGAGGGCCGCGACGTGCGCATCGCGGGCCGCATGATGAGCCGCCGCGACATGGGCAAAGCCAACTTCATCGACGTGGCGGACGGCAAAGGCCGCATTCAATGCTACGTGCGCATCAACGACGTGGGCGAGGAGACCTTTGAACAGTTCAAAAAGTGGGATATCGGCGACATCGTGGGCCTTTCCGGCAAGGTGTTCCGCACCCGCCGCGGCGAGATCTCCGTTCACGCCGACAGCATCGAACTTCTGGCCAAGTCGCTCTTGCCGCTGCCCGAAAAATTCCACGGCCTGCGCGATACCGATATGCGCTATCGTCAGCGCTACGTCGACCTTATCATGAACCCCGAGGTCAAAGACACCTTCGTCAAGCGCAGCCGCATTCTCACCGAGATCCGGCACTACCTGGACGAAAAGGGATTTCTCGAGGTGGATACGCCCATTCTGACCCCGTTTGAGATCGGCGCCACGGCGCGCCCGTTCAAAACGCACCACAATACGCTGGATATGGATATGTATCTGCGTATCGAGACCGAGCTGTACCTCAAGCGCCTGGTCGTGGGCGGTATGGATCGGGTGTACGAGGTGGGACGCATTTTCCGCAACGAGGGCATGGACACCAAGCACAACCCCGAGTTCACCTCCATCGAGTTGTATCAGGCCTATACCGACTACAAGGGCATGATGGATCTGGTCGAGGATCTGAACAAAATGCTGGCAGAAAAGATCTGCGGCTCCACCACCGTCACCTACCAGGGCAAAGAGATCGACATGAGCCGGTGGGAGCGCCTGACGATGGTCGAGGCCGTCAAAAAGTACGCCGGCGTGGACTACAACGACTGGAAAACGGACGAGCAGGCGCGCGCCGCCGCCAAAGAAAAGCACGTCGAAGTGCCGGAGAACGCCACGGCGGGCACCGTGCTGGCCGAGTTTTTCGACGCCTTTGTCGAAGAAAACCTGATCCAGCCCACCTTTATTTACGATTATCCCGTTGAGAACAGCCCGCTTGCCAAGCGCAAACCGAGCGATCCCCGCTTTACCGAGCGGTTCGAGTATTTCATCAACGCCACCGAGTTCGGCAACGCGTTTTCCGAGCTCAACGACCCGCTTGACCAGAAAGAACGGTTTGAAAAGCAGGTGGCCGCCAAACGCGCCGAAGACCCGAACACCACCGCGAAAGTGGACGAGGATTACATCACGGCTCTGGAATACGGCCTGCCGCCCACGGGCGGTCTCGGCTTCGGCGTCGATCGTCTCGTCATGCTGCTGACCGACAGCCCTTCCATTCGCGACGTGCTGCTGTTCCCGACCATGAAACCGCTTGACTGACCAAACACCGACCCGGTAGAGGCGACTTTACCGGGTCTTGCCATACCAAAGGAGAACCCATGAACGAGCCGGATAGAACCAGCACGGATAAGATCGAGGCGCGCGAGATCAGGATCGGCGCGGGCAAGAACGGGGAAGAACGCCCGCACGGCCGCGTTTATCGCTTTTTCGACAACCTGTGGTATCACCATAAGTGGAAGATCATAGCCCTGCTTTTCGTGGCGGCGGTGCTGATCGTGGTCGTTGTGCAATGCGCACGGCAGGAAAAAACGGGCGACGTCACGCTGCTGACGGCCGGCCCTTACGGTTTTACCACCGAAGAGGCCAAACTGCGCGACTTTAAGAACTGTCTGGCCACCTACCTGCCCGCCGACTATGACGGCGACGGGGAAAAGCGGGTGACGCTGGTCAGTTACAGCGTCTATTCCGAAGAGGAGATCGCCGCCGCTGCCGCGCGCACGGACGAGAACGGCGACCCCGCAGGCGAGGAGATCGATCGCTCCGTCAACGCCGAGCAGTATCGGCAATACAGCCAGCATCTGCGCCTCGGCGAATGCTCCGTACTGTTCCTGTCTCCCTGGCTGTTCGACGAGCAAATGTCGCTGAACGCCACGGGGCTTTCCGATCTGTCGCAGGTGCTCGACGAGCGCCCGGCAGGCGCGATCGTGCCGGAAGGCGGCAGCGCGGACGGCGCGTATTACGGCGTTCGTCTGGATCAAACGGCGTTCTGGCGCGACAACAGCGCCGTGCGAAACGCCCTGCCCGCCGACACCGTGCTGTGCCTGTTCCGTCCGGGGCTTTCGGGCGAGAGCAGCAAGCCGGAAAAGTACGAACGGTCGGTCGCGCTCTTCAAAGCGCTCGTGCCGTGACCATACGAAAAGCCCGCACGTTTCCGTGCGGGCTTTTTTGTTTTTCTCGCCCCGTTATGGGGCTTATTTCATTTCAGTTGCTCCGCGAGAACGTCGCGTGCCGCCCTCAGCGCGGCCTCGACGGCGCTCTTGTCACGGCCGCCGGCCATGGCGTTGTCGGGTCTGCCGCCGCCCTTGCCGCCGGTCACGGCCGCCACGGCGCCCACCAGTTTGCCCGCGTGCGCACCCGCGGCCACGGCCGCTTTGCCGGCCACGGCGATAAAGTTGAGGCGTTCACCCTCGGCGGTGGCGATCACGGCCACCACGTCGTCAGCCTCGGCTTTGATCTCGTCGGCCAGACTGCGCGCCACGTCGATCTGCATGCCCTCGAAGCAGGCGGTGCAAAGCCGCACGGCGCCGATCTGAACGGCGGTGCCGAGCAGGTCTGCTTTTTTGGAGGAGGCCAGTTTGGCGCTCTGCGCTTCCAGTTCCCGGCGGGCGGCTTTCAACTCGTCCATCACGGCCTGCGCGCGTTTTTGCACGTCGCTGACGTTCTGCGCTTTCAGCGTGGCGGCGGCGTCGGCAAGCAGGGCGTCGCGGGCGGCCAGTTCCGCCAGCACGCCGAGCCCCGTGGTGGCCTCGATGCGGCGCACGCCGGCGGCGACCGACGTTTCGGAGAGGATCTTGAAAAGTCCGATCTTGGCGGTATCGTCCAGGTGCGTGCCGCCGCAGAACTCGATGGAGCAATCGCCCATTTTCACCACGCGCACGATCTTGCCGTATTTCTCGCCGAACAGCGCCATGGCGCCGAGTTTTTTCGCCTCGTCCAGGGGCATTTCGGTCATGGTGATGTCAAGGCCCGCCAGGATATGCGCGTTGACGATCTCCTCGGTCTTTTGCAGTTCCTCTTTGGTCATCGCCGCAAAGTGCGTAAAGTCAAAGCGGCATTTTTCCGCGTCGACATAAGAGCCGGCCTGTTCCACGTGCGTGCCGAGCACCTCGCGCAGCGCCGCCTGCAGCAGGTGCGCGGCGGAGTGGTTTCTCGCAATGGCGGCGCGGCGCGCGGCGTTGATCTCCGCTTTTACCGTATCGCCCACGTGCAGCACGCCGTTCGCGACGGTGCAGAGATGCAGATAAACGCCCTCGTTTTTCTTGGTGTCGCCGACGTTCAGCAAAAGGTTTCGGCCGGAAATGGTGCCGGTGTCGCCCACCTGACCGCCGCCCTCGCCGTAAAACGGGGTGCGATCCAGCACGACGGAGCAATCGCCCTCGCTGACCTCGGGCACGCTGCGGGCGCCCGCCTCGTCCTCGACGATGATCGCCAGCACGCGGGCGTTCTCGCTGACGCCGCCGGCGTAGCCCTCGAAAACGGTCTTTTGCAGATCGGCGAGCAGCGTTTTGGCGGCGTTGTCCCACCCGCTGATATTGCCGCGGGCGGCGCGGGCGCGCTCACGCTGCGCCAGCATCAGTTTTTTGAACGTCTCCTCGTCCGCGTCCAGGTACTGTTCGGCCAGGATCTCGCGGGTCAGATCGGGCGGAAATCCGAACGTGTCGTACAGTTTGAACATATCCTCGCCCGCAATGGTCTGCTTGCCGCTCCCCACGGCGCTCTCGATGATGCCGGAGAGAATGGAAAGGCCCGCGTCGATGGTGGCGTCAAAGCGCTGTTCCTCGGTGGCGATGGTGCGCAGGATATACGTCTGCTTTTCCGCCAGTTCGGGGTAGGCGCCGCGGTTCTCGCCGATGGCGACCGTGCAGAGGTCGGAGAGGAACGGCTTGTTGATGCCGAGCAGTTTGCCGTGGCGGCAGGCGCGCCGGATGATGCGGCGCAGCACGTAGCCGCGCCCCTCGTTGGAGGGGATAACGCCGTCTGCGATCATGAACATGGCGCTCTTGATGTGGTCGGTGCAGACGCGGATGGAGATGTCGTCGTTCTTGTTCCGGCCGTAGGTCTTGCCGGCGATGGCGCACACGGTGTCGAGGATCTTGCGAATGCTGTCCACCTCAAACATATTGTCCACGCCCTGCATCACGCACGCCAGGCGCTCCAGACCCATGCCGGTATCGATATTTTTCTGTTTCAGCTCGGTATAGTTGCCGTTGCCGTCGTTGTTGAACTGGGAGAACACGTTGTTCCAGATCTCCATATAGCGGTCGCAGTC
>CAMZFG010000105.1 GCA_947306035.1 uncultured Clostridia bacterium
CCCAAGAGAAAATCGGTGTTTTCCAGCACGTAGTCCTGCACGATCTTTTTCCAGGAACGCAAAGACTGCCGGTAGACGTCGCCGATGGCGCTGTTGAAGGCCAACGTCAAAGCCGTTTTTTGGTTTTCGTTCTGCTTCTTGCCGAACGGCACCAGGTCTGCGATGCAGGTATAGGCGTCGTTCTCTTTGCCGAACCGCAGGATCTTGGAGAGGGTGTCGCCGGCGCGGAAAGTCTCGGCGTTGACGGAGAGCACGCCCGCGTCGCGCGGTCGCAGCTGCGCGTCGAGATTGACGCCGATGGTCACGCTCTTGATCTCGCGCACCCGGCTCGTCAGCTCACTCAGGCGCTTGTTCAGCTCGGCGTAATAGTCGCTTTCCACCAGTTTGCGGATGTGCGCCGACAGGCGGGAGATCGCCTCGCTCTCGTAGGCGGCGCCCTCGCGGCACAGCCCCTCGTACAGGGTGTCGATGCTGGCGATATACAGTTCGATCTCCGTCATGCTGGAGAGGTAGTCGGCGGTGTCGCCGCTGTCGATCTCGAGCCGCCGCAGTTCGGTGATGTCAAACAGTACGGGCATCAGTTTTTCAAACGTGCGGCAGATCTCCTCGTGCGCGAGCAGGTCGCCGAACACGGCCTCGCGGTAACGGATGACGGCGGGGTCGGCGGTGACGAACTCATCAAGCGAGCCGTTCTTCAGCGGAAAGACCTCACAAAGCCCCAGCTCTTCGAGCGTGAAAGCGTCGATGCGCGGGGCGTCAAGCCCCTTGACGCGCGCTTCCTGCGTCGCCGCGTCGGGGTAGAGCAAACTGAACCCCTCAAGTGTGTTGTTGTCCATGGTAACCCCCCTTTGCGGGAATGCGGTATGGATCGCCCGGCAGCATGCCGTACCAAAAGACGCCGCGCAAGCGATCGGAATATATTTAGATAGTTTAGTATATCACGTTTGAAAGAAAAATGCAACCCCCGCGCGAAAAAAGCCCTTGCGCCCTGCCCGCGGTTGTGCTACAATAAAGGCGAAAATCGAGCGAAAGGAGCGCGCGCCATGCCGCAGTCAAAACCGCAAAACCGCTTTTTGTCGCTGACCCGCACGGGTCCCGGCGCTCTTTTCGTCTGCCCCAAAACGCCCTTTGCCCCCTGGTTCGCGGGGGAGAGCAAAACCGATCTTCTGGCCGCGGCGGGTATGCCGCTGCCGCGCTTTGCCGATTTTGAAAAATTCGCCGCCTTTCTCACCGCCGCAGAGGGGCTGGCCTCCTCGCCGCTGTATGTCCTCGCCGCCGCCGACGTGCGGCAATGCTGGGGCGTGCGCTTGCCCATCCGGCCCGCCACCGTGTCGGCTCTGTGGCAAAAGGCGGCCGCGGAGCCCCTTTCGCCCGCCGCGGCGCTGTCTTGCGGCGGCGTGACGCTGGCGCTGACGCCCGTGGCCCCCGGCGACCCTCTGCCGCCGAAAACACCCGCAGACGGGGTGACTTTTGCCCCGATCGCCGCGCCGCTCGGCCTCTTTCTCTCCGACGCGCTCGGCATCCTACGCAAAGCGGGCATCCGCACCGCGGCGGCGCTTGCCGGACACGTCGGGGCCGAACTGGATCGCGTGGGCGCGACGGCGGCCGTTTTCGGACTGGATCGCGACTTTTTCTTTGTCCGCCCCGACCCCTATCGTGCGGACAGGGCGCTCGGCAAAGCCGCGTCGGGCGGGGAACTGACGGCTGATGAGGCCGCTCTGCTCACGGCGGAATGCCTGTGGGCGCTCGGCGGCGCGCTGCAAAAGCGGGGCGGCCGCCTGCAGCTCTTCTGCCGCACTCTGTGGCGACCGGAGCAGGGAAAAACGCACCCCGTCACGGCGCTTTTTGATTTTCTCGCGGACGAGGGCAGACTGCCCGACACGGTGCTGTGCCACGCGGATCCGCTGGAGATCACGCGCCTTGCGCCGCTCTTTTCCCGTTTTCACGGCGGCGGCGTGCCCCGCGTCTGCTTTGCCTTTGACGGCACGGCCGGCACACTACCCGAGGCGGCGCTCACCGCCGCGCTGACCCGCCTGCCCGGCGCTTTTCTGGGGCTTGCCGGCGACGCGCCCGATTTTCTCGCCGTGCCCATGGCCGCGCTCTACGAAAAGGCGCTTGCGTCACTCTGCCGCCGCGCCCTTTTGCCCGGCCTCGCGCTGCTGACGCCCGCCGAGCGCGAGCGCTTCGTCGCCGCCCGTCTGCCCTCGACCGACGGCCTCTTGTGCCGGTTCCTGTTGAACAAAATGGACGCTTTGCACGATTTGTTCGCCGATTTTTTATCGGTTTTGCCGAAAAAGAGCAAAGTGTGAAAAAAATATGAATTTCCTCTTGATTTTTGAAAAACCCCGCTATATAATAAAAACGTAATTCAACAGTATTTGCCGATATAGGCCCGGAGGGAATGGCCCGGGCGTTTCTACCGCACGCCGCAGTTTGCGACTATTGTCAAATACGCCAAGGGCGACGTGTTGCAGAAACAGACTTTTGTCGGCAAAGGTCTGCTTTTTTGTTTTTGAAGTCATACATTTTACATATATGACAAATAAAAAAAGGAGAGACAAAAATGGAAAAGTTTTTTAAGTTTTCCGAACGCAACACGACCTTGCGGGCTGAGATCATTGCCGGTTTGACCACGTTCATGGCAATGGCCTACATCCTCATGGTCAACCCCGGCATGTTCTCCGATCTGGCTATCGTCGGCCAGGACGTCTCCTTTGGCGCCATTTACATCGCTACCGCGATCTCCGCCATTGTGGGTACCGTCCTCATCGGTCTGCTTGCCAACCTGCCGCTGGCGCAGGCAACGGGCATGGGCCTGAATGCATTCTTCGTTTACACGGTTTGCTTCGGCCTCGGCTTCTCTTACGCCAACGCGCTTCTGTTCGTGCTGTTTGACGGCATCCTGTTCGTCATCCTGACCGTCACCGGCCTGCGCAGCGTTCTCTTCAACGCGGTGCCCGCCGCCGTCAAAGCGGCCATTCCCGCCGGCATCGGCCTGTTCATCGCCTTCATCGGCCTGCAGGATTCCAAACTCGTTGTTGCCGACGCCGCTACCGGCGTTACCATGAACACCTTCAACCTGCTCGGCAATGCCACCTGGGCTTCCATCATGCCTCTGCTCATCACCGTGCTTGCCGTCGTCGCCATCGCGGTGCTCTCCAAGAAGGGCGTCAAAGGCGCGATCCTTTGGACCATTCTCGGCGCGGGCGTGCTGTACTACCTGCTCGGCTTCACCATTAAGGACTTCTACGCCGGCTTCAGCGTGGACATGCTCAATCCCATGACCGCGTTCAAAGACTTCGGCACCAAAGCGTTTGCCAAGGTATTTACCGAGGGCTTCAACTTTGACACTTACCTTGCCACGCACAAGACCGCCAGCCTGATCGTGACCCTGATCACCACCTCGCTCGCGTTCTGCATGGTCGATATGTTCGATACCATGGGCACCCTCTACGGCGCTTGCCGCGGCGGCGACCTGCTGGTTGAAAACGAAAAAGGCGAACTTGAAGTGCCCAACATGAACAAAGCCATGCTGGCTGACGCCATCGCGACCTGCGCCGGCGCCATCTGCGGTACTTCCACCGTCACCACCTACGTCGAGTCTTCCGCGGGCGTTGCCGCCGGCGGCCGCACCGGCTTTGCCTCTCTCGTGACTGCCGCGATGTTCCTCATCGCCCTGTTCCTGTCGCCCATCGCCGCCCTGATCCCCGCCTGCGCTTACGCCGCGGCTCTGATCTACGTCGGCATCCTGATGATCGGCAGTGTGAAAGACATTGACTGGGCCGATCCCACCATCGCCCTGCCCGCGTTCCTGACGCTGACCATCATGTCCTTCACCTACAACATCTCCTACGGTATTGCCGCCGGCCTCATTTCCTACGTGCTCGTCAAGGCCTGCACCGGCAAGATCAAAGAGATCAACATCGGCACCTGGGTCATTTCCGCCCTGTTCGCCGTCATGTTCTTCCTGTCCCACTAATGGGCTGAAGGCAAGAACACCCAACCAAATCAAAAGCCGCCGGGCAATCGCCCGGCGGTTTTCTTTTATAAGAACGGAAACTTATTCAACGTCGAACCGCTTGATCGCTTTGATCGCCGTGCCGTCGGGGTAGTCGCGCACCTCGCCGAGGGCGAAAAAACCGCTCTCGCCGACAAGGCGCACGCGCGTGCCGACGGAAAAGCCCGTGCCGATCTTGCTCTGATAGATCTCGCACCCGCTCCGGCACAGCCGCTCGTAAAACGCCGGCAGCGTCACGGCGGGGCAGTCGCAAAACAGGCGTTCCACGGGCAAAAGCAGCGCCGCCCGTTCCGCCTCGGTCATGCCGTCGAGCGCGTCGAGCGTCACGGCGTCGTCAAGCGAAAAACGGCCCGCCGCCTCGCGGCAGAGCGACGCCATGGCGCCCCCGCAGCCGAGCGCCTGCCCGATATCGGCGCAGAGCGTGCGGATATACGTGCCTGCCGAGCAGGTGACCGAGAGGGTATAGCGCGTTTGGTCGTCCGTCGGCGCGGCGGTCAGTTCAAAGATCGTCACGGGGCGGGCCTGACGTTCGATCTCCACGCCGCGGCGTGCCAGATCGACCAGCTTTCTGCCGTTCACTTTCAGGGCGGAATACATGGGCGGCACCTGCATGATCTCCCCGCGAAAACGGGGCAGAACGGCCGCTACGGCGCTCGCGTCCGGCACGTTTTCACAGCGCGTCAGCACCTTGCCCGAGGTGTCTTCGGTGTCGGTCTCAAGGCCGAGTGCCAGCGTGGCGCGGTAGCGTTTGACACCGCCCGTCAGGTATTCCGCGGCCTTGACCGCGCGCCCTACCAATACGACGAGCAGCCCCGTGGCGTCGGGATCGAGCGTGCCGGTGTGCCCCACCTGCCGCGTGCCGAAAAGCCGCCGCACACGCCCCACCACGTCGTGTGAGGTCATGCCGGCGGGCTTGTTGACAAGCAG
>CAMZFG010000106.1 GCA_947306035.1 uncultured Clostridia bacterium
CTGTGCCGCCCGTTTGAGTTCGGCGCGGATATCGTGGTACATTCCACCACCAAATACATGGACGGACATGCCCAGGTGGTGGGCGGCTGCGTGGTGGACGGCGGCCGTTTTGATTGGACGAAGGGCGGCAAATACCCCGAACTGACCACGCCCGACGAGAGTTATCACGGCGTCGTCTATACCAAACAATTCGGCGTGGAAAACGCCTATTTCACCAAAATGCGCGTACAGTTGGTGCGCGATTTCGGCGTGCCGATGCAGCCCATCTGCGCCTATCTTTTGAACCTGGGGCTTGAAACGCTGCCCCTGCGCATGGAGCGGCATTGTCAGAACGCGCTGGCGGTGGCCGCCTATCTCAAACAGCACGAAAAAGTGGCCTGGGTCTCCTATCCCGATCTGCCGGACGACCCCCAGCACGCGCTGGCGCAGAAATATCTGCCAAAGGGCTGCTGCGGCGTCATTTCCTTCGGCGTCAAGGGCGGCCGCGCGGCCGCGACCAAGGTCATGGACGCGCTGAAACTGGCCGAGATCGTGGTGCACGTGGCAGACGCCCGCACCTGCGTGCTGCATCCCGCCAGCACCACGCACCGTCAGCTGACCGACGAGCAGCTGAAAGCCGCCGGCGTCAAACCGGAGCAGATCCGCCTTTCCGTCGGCATTGAGAACGTCAAGGACATCATCGCGGACCTCGCGCAAGCGCTGGAGAACGCCTGACGCCCGTTAAAACGCTGTTTCAAAGGAGGTGCAGACCGTGCCTATCAAGATCCCCAACCTTTTGCCCGCCACGCAGACGCTGCACGAGGAAAACATCTTCGTCATCACCGAAACGCGCGCCGTGACGCAGGATATCCGCCCTTTGCGCATCATCATGCTCAATCTGATGCCGCAGAAGGTGGTGACCGAAACGCAGATCGCGCGCCTGATCGGCAATACGCCCCTGCAGGTGGAATTGGAACTGATGCAAACGGCCACGCATCAAAGCACCCATACCGCGCAGGATCACATGCTCGCCTTTTATAAGACGTTCGACGAGATCCAAGATCAGAATTTCGACGGCATGATCATCACCGGCGCGCCGGTCGAGCAACTACCGTTTGAAGAGGTCGAATACTGGGATGAATTGTGCCGCATCATGGCGTGGAGCAAGACCCACGTGACCAGCACCCTGCACATTTGCTGGGGGGCGCAAGCGGGGCTTTACTACCATTACGGTATCAAAAAACGCCCTCTTGACCACAAATTGTTCGGCGTTTTCGCGCACCACCTCGACTACAAACGCTCCATTCTGTTCCGCGGGTTCGACGACGTGTTTTACGTGCCCCATTCCCGTCACACCACCGTCGACCGGGCGGACGTGGAGAGCGTGGAAGGGCTGCGCGTGCTGGCCTCATCGGACGAGGCGGGCGTGTTCGTCGTTTCCACCGATCGCGGTCGGCAGATCTTTGTCACCGGCCACTCGGAATACGACGGCGATACGCTGAAAAAAGAGTACCTGCGCGACAAGCAGGCGGGATTGCCCATCGACCTTCCGAAAAACTATTTTCCAAACGACGACCCGACCAAAGAACCGATCGTGCGCTGGCGGAGCTGCGCCAACCTGTTCTATTCCAACTGGCTCAACTATTTCGTCTACCAGACCACGCCCTACGATATCACGCAGATCAAATGAAAGCGGCCGATCTCCGAGATGGGATCGGCTTTTTTTCGTTCTGCCCTTGTAAAATAAAATAAAATATGCTACAATGATATAATCAACGGACAAAGGAGGGATCAGCCGTGAACGCCGCCCCGTACGCACCGCAGCCGATACGTTTGTCGCCCACGACGCGCGCCGCCAAAGAGGCCGCCGCTCTGCTCGGCCGCCCCGGCGTGTGGCCCATGATGCTGACCACCTTTTTGTTGTGCGTTGCGCTGACGTTCGCGCCCTTTTTCGCGGCGGAATGCCTGATGACCTTTTTAGGGCTTATGCATTTTTCGCCACTCGGAAAAAGCCTGCTTGACGGGGCGCTGTACAGCGTGGCCGCCGCCGTGACCGTGCTGGCCGTGCTGCCCGTTTGGCTCGGCAGACTGCGCCTGTGCGGCGCCTGTTTCGCGGGCGAAGATCCTCACCCCCGCGCGGTGTTCTACTACCTGTCAACCCCCCGCCGCTGGGGCAGAGCGCTTGCCGTGCTTTTGCTGTTCGCGCTGCTGTTGGCGATCCCGGCAGGGCTTTCCGTGGGACTGTTTTTGCTGTGCGGCTGGCTGTACGACATGGTGTTTCTCACCACGTTCACCGCGTTCTTCGCCGCGTTCCTCTACGTGGTCGCCCTGCTCGCCGCCGTGCCGATCTGTTTTTGCCTGCTGCTTGGCTGCGGCCTGTTTCTGCCGTTTCTGGCGGTCGCCGTCGGCAACGACGAACTGTGCCTTTTTGCCGTGCTGAAACTTTCTCTCGGTGCGGGCAAGCGGAATTTCGGCACGTGTGCCGCCTTTTTGTGCAAATCGTTCTTCCGCCTGCTGCTCGGCCTTCTCACGGTGGGCGTGCTGCAGGTGTTATGGAACACCCATATCTTTCTGTTGTCTTATACGCGCCTGTCCATGGCGCTTTGCCCGAAAGGAGAACCCCTATGAAAGAAAAATTCTATCTCACCACCGCCATTGCTTACGCGTCGCGCAAGCCCCATTTCGGCAACACCTACGAGATCATCATGGCCGACGCCGTGGCGCGCTACAAACGTCTGCGCGGCTATGACGCCTACCTTTGCACCGGCACCGACGAGCACGGGCAAAAGATCGAGAATTACGCCGCCGAGGCGGGCCTGACGCCCAAAGCGTACGTAGACGGCGTGGCGGGCGAGATCCGCGGCATCTGGGATAAAATGAACACGTCCTATAACTATTTTATCCGCACCACCGACGAGAGCCATGCCGCCGCCGTGCAAAAGATCTTCAAACGCTTTTACGAGCAGGGCGATATCTATAAAGGGCAATACGAGGGCTGGTACTGCACGCCCGACGAGTCCTTTTTCACCGAGACGCAGGTCGTCAGAAAAGAGGACGGCACCGTGGTCTGTCCCGATTGCGGACGCCCCGTGCAGCAGGCCAAAGAAGAGGCCTACTTCTTCAAAATGAGCACCTACGCGCCGCGCCTGATCGAGTATATCGAGACGCACCCCGATTTCATTCAGCCCAAATCCCGCGAGCGCGAAATGCTCAACAACTTTCTCAAAGTGGAGGGCGGGTTGCAGGATCTCTGCGTTTCCCGCACCTCGTTCAAATGGGGCATTCCCGTCGATTTCGACCCCCGTCACGTGGTGTACGTGTGGCTCGACGCGCTGGTCAACTACATCACCGCGCTCGGCTACGACCCCGACAAAACGTACGAAGAGCAGTCCGAGCACTTCCGCCGCTACTGGCCGTGCGACGTGCATATCATCGGCAAAGATATCCTTCGTTTCCACACCATCTACTGGCCTATCTTTCTGATGGCGCTCGATCTGCCTCTGCCGAAAAAGGTGTTCGGTCACCCGTGGTTCAACGCGGTCGAGGAAAAGAAAGACGGCAGCGGCGCCGAGGTCAAAATGTCCAAATCCCGCGGCAACGTCATTTACGCCGATGAACTGGCCGAGACGTTCGGCGTGGACGGGGTGCGCTATTTCGCCCTCTCCGAAATGCCATACGACGCGGACGGCCACATCTCCTACACCAACGTGCTCATCCGCTACAACACCGACCTTGCCAACAACCTCGGCAATCTGGTCAGCCGCACGCACGCCATGACCGTCAAATATTTCGGCGGCGTCGTGCCCGCGCCCGGCGCCGAGGAAGGGCCCGACGGGGAACTGAAAGCCGCGGCCGCCGAAGCGGTGCGCCGCTACGCCGCCCTGATGGACGACTATCATTTGGCCGACGCCGCCGCCGAGGTGCTGTCGCTGTGCCGCCGCGCCAACAAGTATATCGACGAGACCATGCCCTGGGCGCTTGCCAAAGACGAGAGCAGGAAAGAGCGCCTCGGCACGGTGCTTTACAACCTGCTCGAATGCATCCGCGTGGCGGCCGTGCTCCTGACGCCCTTCATTCCCGGCACCGTCGAACGCATTTTCGCGCAGTTGAACACGACCGCCGTCGACTTTGACTCCGTCGCCTCGTTCGGCGCACTCGCCGCCGGCACCGCGCTGGGGCAGGCCTCGCCGCTCTTTGCGCGCGTCGATGAAAAGACGGTGGACGCGATCATCAAACAGAAAGAGGAACAGGCCGCCCGTGCCGAAAAAGCCGCCGCCGCGCCGGAAAAGCCGGAGGGCTGCGCCATGATCGGCATCGAGGACTTTATGAACGTCGAACTGCGTACGGCGCAGGTGCTGGCCTGCGAAAAAGTGCCGAAAGCCAAAAAACTGCTCAAATTGCAGCTTGACCTCGGCTACGAGCAGCGGCAGGTCGTCTCCGGCATCGCCAAATTCTACGAGCCGGAGCAACTGATCGGCAAAAAACTGATCGTCGTCGCCAACCTCAAACCCGCCACGCTGTGCGGCATCGAATCCAACGGCATGATCTTAGCCAGCGGCGAGGACGAGATCCGCGTGGTGTTCCTCGACCCCGAAACGCCGCTCGGTCAGCGGGTGCGGTAATGACGTTTTTCGACAGTCACGCCCACTATTTCGACGCCCGCTTTGCCGACGAAACGGCGGGGGCCGACGCCATTCTCGGCGCGCTTTTTGCCGGCGACGTCTGCGGCATCGTCAACGTGGGCACCGATCTTTCTACGTCAAAAGCCGTCGTGGAGCAGGCCGCCCGCTACCCCGCCATGTACGCCGCCGTGGGCATTCACCCCACAGACGGTATGCGTTATGCCGACCTTGACGCGGCCGTCGCGGACCTTGCGGCGCTGATCGGCACGCCCGAAGACCGCCGCAAAAA
>CAMZFG010000107.1 GCA_947306035.1 uncultured Clostridia bacterium
CGGCCGTCGCGGACCTTGCGGCGCTGATCGGCACGCCCGAAGACCGCCGCAAAAAAAAGATCATCGCCCTCGGCGAGATCGGGCTCGACTACCACTACGACGACACCGACCGCCCCCGGCAGGCCGCTTTGTTTGAAGCACAGTTGACTCTGGCAGAGCGGCTGGATCTGCCCGTCGTCATCCACGACCGCGAGGCGCACGGCGATTGTTTTGAGACGGTGCTGCGTCACCCGCAAGTCCGCGGCGTGTTTCACAGTTACAGCGGCAGCGCCGAAATGGCAAGGGAACTGACCCGCCGCGGCTGGTATATCTCCTTTTCCGGCGTGGTCACCTTCAAAAACGCCGACCGCGTGCGGGAGACGGTGCGCGCCGTGCCGGAAGATCGCCTGCTGATCGAAACGGATTGCCCTTACCTCGCGCCCGTGCCGCACCGGGGCGAGATCAACCATTCCGGGTATCTTGTCTACACCGCCGCGGCGGTGGCCGCCGCCAAGAGTACGACGCCGGAGCGCGTCGCGGCCGCAACGACCGAAAACGCCCGCCGCCTGTTCGGCCTCTGAACGATAAAAAAAGCCGCGTGCGCGGCTTTTTTTGCGTCAAACTGTCTATTTTGCACAAAACGACCCGTCTACTTTCTCCATTCCGATAAGCCCGAAACTATTGCAATATCATTAAAGAATTGTTATAATAAAATATGTGAATGCAAAAGTCACCCCGCCCCCGGCGGAAAGAAGGAGGAAATACAAACTTATGGCTACCTTTGACACCAATTCCATCCGCAACGTCGCTCTGCTCGGCCACAGCGCCTGCGGCAAGACCTCGTTTACCGAGGCCATGCTCTATCTGACGGGCAAGACCCAGCGCCTCGGCAAAGTGACCGACGGCAACACCGTTTGCGACTTTGACCCCGAAGAGCAAAAACGCGGCTTTTCCATTTCCGCGTCTTTGGTCAACGTGGTGTGGAAAAATACCAAGATCAACGTGCTCGACGTGCCCGGCTACCCCGACTTTGAGGGCGAGGTGCGTCAGGCCCTGCGCGTGGCGGGCAGCGCCGTCATTCTGGTCGACGGCAAGAGCGGCATCGAGGTCGGCACCGAACTGGCCTTTGACGCGGCGACCGCGGCCGGCACGCCCAAAGTGTTCTTCATCAACAAGTGCGACGATCCCGACTTCGATTTTGCCAAATCCTTTGACGGACTGAAAGAAAAATTCGGCAGCACGCTGTGCCCCGTGTTCATTCCGTACCGCTCCGGCAATACCGTCACCATGCTCGACCTCATCGAGAACAAGGCCTACGCCTACGCCGACAACGGCAAACGGAGCGAGGTCGCGATGACCGCCGATATGCAGGGCCTGGTCGACACCTATAAAGACACGTTCAACGAGGCCGTTGCCAGCACCAGCGAAGAGTTGATGATGAAGTATTTCGACGGGGAAGAGATCACCCGCGACGAGGCCGCCGAGGCCCTGCACGAGGGCATCATCGCCGGCAGCATCACGCCCGTTTACTGCGGCTCCGCCGTCAAACTGTGGGGCGTCGTCGCCATGATGGACGCCATGGCCGAGTCCTTCCCGCGCTTCACCGCCAAAAAGGTGGAAAAACTGGAAAACGGCGAGACCACGCCCATCGATCCCGCCGGTGCGCCCGCCATCTTCGTCTATAAGACGGTGGCCGATCCCTTCGTGGGTCAGATGTCCTTCTTCAAGGTCATGAACGGCACCATCAAACGGGATATGACGCTGAAAAACAACGTGACCGACACCGCCGAAAAACTGGCGCACTTCTACACCATGGTCGGCAAAGAGCAGACCGAGGTCGAGGAACTTGCCTGCGGCGATATCGGCATGATCGCCAAACTGACCAACACCCACACCAACGACACGCTGGCGCAGAAAGAGGGTCTCGTTTACCGCAAGATCCGCTATCCGCACCCCTACTACACGCAGGTCATTCTGCCCGAGACCGCCAAGGACGAGAGCAAAATGTCGCCCGCCATCGCCCGCATGCTGGAAGAAGATTTCACGCTGTCCTACGAGAACAACGCGGAGACCAAGCAGATCCTCATCTCCGGCCTCGGCGAAACGCACCTGTCCGTGCTCATGTCCCGCCTCAAGAGCCGCTTCGGCGTCAACGTCAAGCTCGACACGCCCCGCATCCCGTACCGTGAGCGCATCACCAAAAAGGCCGACGTCGAGTACAAGTACAAAAAGCAGAACGGCGGTTCGGGCCAATACGGTCACGTCAAGATCCACTTCGCTCCCGGCGAGGAGCAGGGTCTGACCTTTACCGTCTCGGTCGTGGGCGGCACGGTCCCCAAACAGTTCAACCCCGCCGTTGAAAAGGGTCTGCAGGAGGCCATGGCCAAAGGCGCATACGGCTATCCGCTGGTGCAGTTGGCCGCCGACCTCTACGACGGTTCTTATCACGAGGTCGACTCGGACGAAATGTCCTTCAAGATCGCGGCGCAAATGGCCTATAAACTCTGCCTGGAGCAGGCCAGACCCGTTCTGCTCGAGCCGGTCGGCAACCTGGACATCACCGTTCCCGAGGCGCTGGTCGGCACCGTCATGAGCGACCTGAACAAGCGCCGCGGCAGCGTGATGGGTATGGACGCGGCGGAAGACCGCAAGGGCTACACCGTGGTGCACGCCACCGCTCCCAAAGCGGAACTCGCCGATTATCCCATTCAGCTCCGCGCCATGACCAAGGGCTTCGGCTCTTTCGAGTACGAGGTCACGGGCTATGAAGTGGTGCCCGCCGCGCTGACCGAAAAGATCAACGCCGAGAACAAAGCGGCCGAAGGAAAAAATTAATTTTGTAAATTGTGTATTTCAATCTTGACAATTCTGTGAATAAGTAGTATAATGAATGCAGAATGAAAATTCATTCCCTTCAAGGAGGAATCGATCATGAAATGGTTGGTTAAGATTTTGGCTGTCGTTTTGGTGCTTTGCATCCTGCTGACCCTGTTCGTTGCCTGCAAGAAAAAAGGCAATGATACGAACGAAGAAGGGGAAGAGTCCGGTCAGGGCACGAGCAAAGGCGACGTCGTATCCAGCATTCCGGACGACGAAGATCTGGAGCCCGAAGATCACAACATCACGGACGATACGGTTCCCGAATCTCAGTTCAACAGCTGATCTGTCTTTCCGTATCCGACAGGCGGCAAAGCCGCCGTGCAAGGCCCGATCAAACTTTGGTTTGGTCGGGTTTTGTTTATCTGTTTTTCGCCCCGTTGCGGGGCGTTTTTTTATTTTTGCGTCGACACGCTGTGTGCTTTTTTGCGCTGTACGCGTGTTATAGTGTAAGAAAAAAAGGAAGTGAGAGCGTGATACACACCGATTACCATTGGGAGATACGGGAGCGAGAGGGACTGCTGGTGGTGCGCCTTGCCGGCGAGATCGATCACCACAACGCCGTGCGCCTGCGCGGCGACGTAGACGAACTGCTGCTCGGCAAGCGGCCGCGGCGCCTGGTACTGGATCTTTCCCGCGTCGATTTTATGGACAGCGCCGGCGTCGGCTTTTTGATGGGCCGTTATCGGCTGATGCAGGAGCTCGGCGGCGTTTTGGCCGTCAAATCGCCCACGCCGAGGGTCGAAAAGATGCTGCGGCTGTGCGGCATGGAGCGTTTTATGGAGATCGAGACGGACAGAAAGGAAACCGAAAGATGAAAAGAACGAAGCAAGAGGCGATCAATTTCGCCGTTTTCCGCCTGCCGGCTCTCTCGGTCAACGAGGGCGTCGCCAGGGCCGCCGTGGCCGCGTTCTGCGCACAAATGGCGCCTACGGCCACAGAACTTTCCGATATCAAGTGCGCCGTTTCCGAGGCGGTCACCAACTGCGTGGTGCACGCCTACCGCGAACGCGCGGGGCATTTTACCGTCACCGTGCTGCTGTTTCCGGACAGGCGCGTGCGCATTGCCGTGCGCGACCGCGGGTGCGGTATCCCCGACGTCAAAAAGGCGCGGGAGCCGCTCTTTACCACCGATGCGGCGGGCGAACGCAGCGGCATGGGCTTTACCGTCATGGAGAGCTTTATGGACAAATTGACGGTGCGTTCGGTGCCGGGTCGCGGCACGCTGGTCGTCATGGAAAAACAGTTCGGCGGCGGGGCAAAGCGGACATAATGGCGGCAGACGAGGTACAAAAAGACCGCCACTACGCGCTGCTGCGGCAGGCACAGTCCGAAGATCCGGCAGTCTCCACGGCGGCCACGGCGACCCTGATCGACGAGAATATGGGTCTGGTGCGCGCCGCGGCGCTCCGCTTCCGCGATCGGGGCATCGAATACGAAGATCTGCTGCAGATCGGCACTATGGGCATGCTGCGCGCCATACGCACCTTCGACGTCGAGCGCGGCACGGCTTTTTCCACCTTTGCGGTGCCGCTCATCGTGGGGGAGATCCGCCGCAATCTGCGCGACGACGGCATCGTGCACGTGGGGCGCGGCGTGCGCCGGCTCTATACCGACCTGATGAAAAAAAGGCAGGAGATCGCCATGCGGGAGGGCAGAGAAGCCGGCATAGAGGAACTGGCCGACGCCTGCGGCGTTTCGCGCGAAGAGGCGGCCGTGGCGCTTTCCGCCGCGGGCACGGTGGCCTCGCTTTCCGATCGCGTGTTTGCCGACGACGACGAGGAGATCGGCGAGCGCCTGACCGACGACGAGAGCGCCAACGAGCCCGCCATTCTCTCCGATCGGCTGGCGCTCAAATGCGCCATCGGCAAAATGCCCGTTCTGTGGCGCAAGATCCTGCTGCTGCGCTACTTCCGCGACCGCACGCAGCAGCAAACGGCCGATCTGCTGGGGCTGACGCAGGTCAAGATCTCGCGCGAAGAAAAAAAGATCCTCGCTTTTTTGCGGGGAGAAATGAGCGTATA
>CAMZFG010000108.1 GCA_947306035.1 uncultured Clostridia bacterium
GGCAGGTTTTTATTCTTCGTTACGATATTGGAGAGCAGCGCGCGGTCGATCTTGAAGTTGTTGCGGCCCTGCTCGAAGGTGATGCCGTAGACCTGCTTGTGCTCGACGGGATCGGGTACGTAGTTCAGGTCGATCTCGACGATATTGTAGTTGCCTTTTCTCTTGCTTTTGAGGATCTCGAGGGCTTCGGGCTCGTAGCCGGGGGCGATGATGCCGTCGGAGACCTCGCGCTTGATCATGGCGGCGGTGGTGACGTCGCACACGTCGGAGAGGGCCACCCAGTCGCCGAACGAGCACATGCGGTCGGTGCCGCGGGCGCGCGCGTAGGCGCAGGCGAGCGGCGAGGCGTCAAGCCCCTCGATGTCGTCGACGAAGCAGGCCTTTTTCAGCGTGTCGGAGAGCGGGATGCCGACCGCCGCCGAGGTTGGGCTGACGTGTTTGAAAGAGGTGACGGCGGGCATGCCGAGCGCCTCTTTGAGTTCCTTCACCAGCTGCCAGCTGTTGAACGCGTCAAGAAAGTTGATAAAGCCGGGGCGGCCGTTGAGAATTTTAATGGGCAGATCGCCGCCGTCGGCCATAAAGATCTTGGCCGGTTTCTGGTTGGGGTTGCAGCCGTATTTCAGTTCAAATTCTTTCATGGCGGTCTCCTTTTACTTTTGGTTTTTATTGATGATGCGCTCCGTCACGCCGCCCGACGCCAGGTCGGTATAGCGCACGTAAAGCGAGATCTTGTTGTCTTTGTCAAGCGCGTTCCAAAGCGCGTCGGTAAAGGCGTCGATGTCGTCCGGCACGGCCACGCGCTCCGGCTCGCCCTGAAACGTGGGGATCGGGTTGCCGTCGGTGACGTAGGTGTGCAGAAAATGACCCACGCCGGGCAGGGGCGCGTAGGAGAACGTGAAGCGGTTGCAGGCCGTTCCCGCCGCGTCGGCGCTCTTGAGAATGTTCATTTCGTAGGTAAAGTCGCCCCCGTCAAAGGTCAGCATGCCGCTGATGCGGGGGGTGAAGTTGGGGGCGTCCGGCTCAAAGGCGCGGGTCGCCAGCGCCGCCGAAAACGTCTTGCCCGCGGCAAGGCCCTCTGCCACGGTGTCGGTCTGGTCGCCGTTGGTGACGATCAGATTGTTCTCGTACTGCCGCACGGCGGCGTAAATGATGAGACTGGGGTCTTTGACGCGGGAGGCGTCAAAGGGCTCGGTGAACAGCGCGCCGTCCTTTTTGGCAAAAACGCGGTTGCGGCTGTTTTCGCTGCGGCCCATGATGAAGTAGGCGCAAACGGCGCTTTTGCCGTTGGCCGACTTGCCGATGACGATACCGCGGCCCACGTAGGGGTTGCCCGTGATGCGGTCTTCAATGGCGGGCAGATCGTAAATATTCATTTCGCTTTCTCCTTTGCGCGTAAAATTTCGGCACAGACTTTTTCGGTGGCGGCGGGCAGTATCTTCCATTCCGCCAGACGCATGACCCGTTTTTGCAGGGTCTCGGGCGTGTCGCCGCGGCACACGGACACCGCCTTTTGCATGATGATCTCGCCCCCGTCGGGCACCTCGTTGACGAAATGCACGGTGGCGCCCGTCACTTTGACGCCGGCCGCGAGCGCCGCCTCGTGGACTTTTAAGCCGTAGTAGCCCTTGCCGCAGAACGACGGGATGAGCGCGGGATGCACGTTGATGATGCGGCGGGGAAAGTCGCGGGTGAAGTTCTCGCTGAGAATGGACAAAAAGCCCGCCAGCACGATCAGGTCAACGCGGTATTCCCGCAGGAGTTCTTTGATCTTTTCTTCAAACTCGGTCTGACCGCCGCAGTTCTTTTTGCTGACGACGGCGGCGGGAATGCCGGCCGTCTCGGCGCGCTTGAGGGCATACGCCTCCGGATTGCCGGAAATGACCAGCACGATCCTGCCGCTGTGGATGCGGCCTGCGCGCTCGGCGTCGATCAGGGCTTGCAGGTTGGTCCCGCCGCCCGATACCAGCACCGCGATGCGCGCGGGCGCTTTTTCGCTCTTTTTCATGTCGTTTCTCTCCCCTGCCCGATCTTGGCCAGCAGCGGCAGCAGCACGCCGCCCGCCGCGTTGCCCGCGATGACGACCATCAGAAAGAGGAACGCACGCAGCGACACGATGCCCGACGCCGCGAAATAGTACAGGTCGGCAATGGAGTGTTCAAAGCCGGAAAGAATGAACACGGGAATGCAGAACACGATGGCAAGGGGCGTTTTTTTGTCGCGGTAGATGCTGACGGCCAGATACATGAGAATGCCGCAGAACAGCGCGCGCACCAACGTTTGCCAAAGCGCCTGGTTATCCAGTTTGGCCTGACAGAGCACTTCGGCGGCCGCGCCGATCGAGGGGATGGCAAAGCGCAAAAGATACCCGCAGGCAATGGTGCCCACGGCGTTGCCGAGAAGTCCCAGCAGCAGCACCGAGAGCGCTTCCCCGTCGCATTTTTCCGGCAGGAAGCCGACTTTGCCCGTAAAGAGCGAATAGCCCTTGAAACAGATGCACAGCAGGGCCACCGAGAAAAACACGGCGCCGATGACTTTATCGGCGCAGGCCAGATACACCGACCCGCCGATGGAGATAAGTACGCCGGCCATAAAGCCGCTGACCGTTTTTTTCAGCATAGCCGAATTTTCTCCTCCGCTCGTTCGATCTCGCCGATGAGATAGGCCTCTTCACCGGCGGCGCGCAGCACGGCCAGCGCCGTATCCGCCTCTTCGCGCGGCACGATCACGCTCATGCCGACGCCCATGTTGAAGGTGTTGAACATATCCCGCTCGTCGATGCCGCCGGCCCGGCGGATCAGATCGAAGATCGGCAGCACGCGCACGGCGCTCTTGTCGATCCTGACGCCGAGCCCCTCGGGAATGGAGCGCGGCATATTCTCGTAAAAACCGCCGCCCGTGATGTGCGAAATGCCGCGGACGCGGACTTTTTCAAGCAGCGCGAGCACGGGCTTGACGTAAATTTTGGTCGGGGTGAGCAGCACCTCGCCCAGCGACTTGCCGTCGAGTTCGCCGACGGGCGCGCCGAGGTCGCGGTGCTCCACGTCAAAAACTTTGCGCACCAGCGAAAAACCGTTGGAATGCACGCCCGACGAAGGCAGCGCGATCATAACGTCGCCCGCCTGCATGGTCGTTTTGTCGATGACGCGCGCCCTGTCGACCACGCCCACCGAAAAACCGGCCAGATCGTACTCGTCAACGGGATAAAAGCCGGGCATTTCGGCCGTTTCGCCGCCGATCAGTTCACACCCCGCCTGCACGCAGCCCTCGGCCACGCCGCCGACGATGGCGGCGATCTTTTCGGGGTAGTTCTTGCCGCAGGCGATGTAATCGAGAAAGAACAGGGGCTTTGCGCCGCAGCACACGATGTCGTTGACGCACATGGCCACGCAGTCGATGCCCACGGTGTCGTGCTTATCCATCAGAAAGGCCAGTTTCAGTTTGGTGCCGACGCCGTCGGTGCCGGCCACCAGTACGGGATTTTTGCAGTCCGAAAGATCCAGCGGGAAAAGACCGCCGAACCCGCCGATGTCGTCGGCGCTGCCCCGTATCATGGTGCGGGCGATGTGCTTTTTCATCAGTTCGACCGCGCGGTAGCCGGCGGTGATATCCACGCCGGCGGCGGCGTAACTGTCAGATCTCGAATGGGTGTTCATACCGTTTATTCCTTTCCGTTCCAGCAGTAGGTGCAAAGTTTGCAGGCAGGCAGGCCGATGGCCTTGACGACGCCCTCGACCGACTGGAATTCCAGCGAGTCGAAATGCAGTTTTTCGGCGATGGTGCGGCGCAGTTTTTTGCCCCGCTCCGTCGTGCCGTCGCTGTACTCGGCGATGTGTTCAAAGCCCGCTTCGCCTTCCAGTTCCACGATGACCCGACGCGCCAGCAGTTCCATGTCGCTGGTCGCGCGCGAGAAATTGAGGAATTTGCAGCCGTACATGATGGGCGGGCAGGCCGAGCGCATATGCACGGTGCGCGCCCCGCTCTCGTAGATGAAATCGACTGTTTTTTTGAGCTGCGTGCCCCGCACGATGGAGTCGTCGACGAACAAAAGGTCTTTGTCGTGGATCAGTTCCTTGACGGGGATCTGCTTCATGCGGGCGACCTTGTCGCGTTCCGTCTGCTTGGTCGGCGTAAAGCTGCGCGACCAGGTGGGGGTGTATTTGATGAAGGGGCGGGAGAACGGCACGCCGCTTTTGCTCGCGTAACCGATGGCGTGCGGAGTGCCGGAATCGGGCACGCCGCTGACGTAATCGATCTTGGGAATGCCGCCCTTGGCCTGCTCGTTTTCGGCCATGATGGCGCCGTTGCGATAGCGCATGGCCTCGACGTTGACGCCCTCGTAGGTCGAGCCGGGATAGCCGTAGTACGTCCACAGGAACGCGCAGATGCGCATGGTGTCGCCGGGCGCGGCCAACTGCTTCACCTCGTCGGCGGTGATCGAAACGATCTCGCCAGGACCGAGTTCCCGCACCAGTTCGTAACCGAGCTTTTCGGCGGCGAACGACTCGAACGTGACGCAATGGCCTTCCTCGCCCTTGCCGATCAGCACGGGCAGGCGCCCCACCTTGTCGCGGGCGGCCATGATCTCGCCGTTCTCACGCAGGATCAGAATGGAGGCGGTCCCCTCGATCTGTTCCTGGGCGAAACGAATGCCCTCGACAAAATCTTTCTTTTGGTCGATCAGCGCCGCCGTCAGCTCGTTGCTGTTGACCCCGCCGCCCGTCATGGCGTCGAAGTGCCCGCCGGTCGCGGCAAAATAGCGCTCGATCAGCGCCTCTTTGTTGAGAATGACGCCGACGGTGCTGATGGCGTAGGTGCCGTGGTGCGACCGGATGAGCAGGGGCTGCGGATCGGT
>CAMZFG010000109.1 GCA_947306035.1 uncultured Clostridia bacterium
GGTAAGTGGCAAGTCCGGTGCCGCCCGTGCCGTACAGACGGCGTTCGGGCGTCAGGTCGGCGTCGGCGGTGAGAAAATCGCGTTCCAGCGCGTAGCCGCGCACCAACTGCATCAGAAAACTCTTGCCGCTGCCGTAGCGGCCGATGAGAAAACGCATGGCCGAGCCGCCCTCGCTGACGTTCTCAAGGTCGGAGAGAAAGGCGGCGATCTCCTCTTCCCGCCCGATCGCCACGTAGGGCGCGCCGGAGCGCGGCACCACGCCGGCCGCGAGCGAGGCAAGCAGCGCCGTCAGAATGCGGCGCGGCACACGGGTCGCGTTTTGCTGTTCCATATCAGAGTACCCCCTCTTTTTCAAGATCGGTCACGTAATCCGGCACCACGACGTAAGCGCCGTTCTCTTCTTCCAGTATGATATCGCCGAACACGTCGCCGGCAACGGTGTTGACGCGATCGGCAACGGCGTCGACCATGCTGCCGCGCGCCAGAGCAAAAGCCCGCTGCCCCGCCCCGTCGCCGTCGCGGCACAAGCGCACGAAGGGCAAAAGATCGCCGAGCGCCGCGGCCAGGCCGCCGGACGGCGCGTTCTTGCTTTCATCGGCGGGCAAGGTGTCGAAAATCGGCGTTTTCAGCGGCGCGTCCGCGGCGGGAACGGCCGAAAGATCGGTTTTGGCGCTATCAGCGTTTTCGCGCCCCGTTACGGGGCTTTCTTCGGCGTCGTCCGCAAAGGCAGACACCAGGCGCTCCGTAACGTCCCAGGAGGCCGCCTCGATGGCGGCGGCGTGCGCGGGCGACAGCGCGGTGCTCGGCAGGTCGTATCGCTTTTCGTAGTCCGGCACGCGGTCGGCACTCCCGGCGCGGCGATGCGAGCGCGGCGGCACGGCGCTTTGAAGATAGGCGTCCAGTCTGACGCGCAGATCGGCGTCTACCGCGTAAACGGTCAGGCGGGGCTTGACGCCGAGCGAGGCGCGCACCGCGTTCTCGGCGTATTTGAGCACGTCGGTCACCAGATACCGCAGTTCGTGGGTGTGGGAGAAGGAAAAATAGTCCACTTCGATGCGGCGCTTTCGGCGACAGGAACAAACGGCGCCGGAGAATGCGTCGCGGCTGACGGTGCAAAATCCCCTGCCACGTGCCGCGTTTTGCGCGTTTTTCTCTTCATACGCGGTCAGGGCCACGCCCACCGCGCCGCGCAGGGCCTTGTCGTAAAGCGCGGCCGTTTCCGCTTTGTAAAACTTGCTTTTCTTGTAGTCGTAATTGCTGCCGAAATAGAGCAGCGCGTCGATCATGCTCTCGGTGTCGTCACCGGCCGCAACGTAGAATTCGCGCAGGCGACAGCCGCCGATCAGTTCCGTCAGATCGCGGGCGGGCAGCGCGGGCGGCGGCAGTTTGTGTATCAGGCAATAGTCGCACAGCCATTCCCGCACCAACACGTCGAGACGGGGGTGTTTTTCGCGGTAATTCAGCCACAATCGAAGCATGTTTTCGCGCCCCGTTTCGGGGTCAATGGCCGAATCGAGGTTGATGATCTCGTAGAGGTAAAGCAGCAGATACGAGTAGGCGGCCTCAAGGCAGACGCCCGACTGAAAATTGGTGCGCCACCACAGGTAATAGGCGAGTTGCGCCCGCGACATCTGTGCATACTGGGGCATATAGGAGAAGAAATCGACCTGCGGCGCCTCTTTGCCGACAAGGCCGCAAAGGCGGCGTGCCTGACGGCAGAAGGGCTCGTAGTAGTCGTAAGCGTTCTTCCAGGGATAAACGCGCACCTCGGTCAAAAGGCCGCCCGTCGGCCGATAGCAGAATTCCGCCGTCTCTTTGGCTTGCAGTTCGGCCGCGGTGTGGGGCGGGATATAGTGCTCGATCGGCGCCTCGCGTTTGATCCCGCCGCGCGGCAGGGGCGGCGCCGTCACCTCGGCGGCGGTAGTGTCGCGGCGCGGGGGCGCGGTTTTGCTCTGCCGGCTTTTCGGCACCAGATCGGACAAGTCCCAAAAGTCATCTGCGTCTTTTTGCGGCATGACGACACCCCCTTTCCTGTAATATTTCATTATAGCATGAGGGCGCTCCCCTGTCAAGCACCGACCGCTTTTTGTGACCGTTTTATTTTGTTCGCGCAAAATGCGGGGCGGGGGTTGCAATCGGCGACAAAATCGGCTATAATGGAACGGTGCGGGAGGTGAGAGATGTGCGTGTGGTAGATCTGAAACACCCGGGAGAGCCGTATGCGCTGCCGGACGGCGGCTGCGGGCTTTGCCTCGGGCATTTTGACGGCGTGCATATCGGCCACGCGGCGCTTATCGACGCCCTGATCGCCGCCGACAAGGAGCGCGCCGTTCCCCTGCCCCTCGGCGCCATGTGCTTTGCCGAGCCGCCCGCCGTGACCCTGATGAAAGAACCGACGCCGCAGATCACCACGCTGGAGCAAAAACTGCAGCTGCTCGGCAGGGCCGGGCTCCGCTTTGCGGTGCTTTATGATTTCCCGGACATCATGCACCTGTCGCCGCTCGATTTTGTCAGCGACGTGCTGATACGCGACTGCAACTGCCGCCTCGCGGCCTGCGGGTTCAATTACCGCTTCGGTGAGGGCGGGCGCGGCACGCCGGAAGATCTGGCGCGTCTGTTCGGCACCCAGCAGGATCGCCGCCTTGTCGTAGCGCCGCCCGTGATGCGGGCAGGACGCCCCGTCAGTTCCAGCGTGATCCGCACGCTGCTGGAAAACGGCCACCCCGACGACGCGGCAAGACTGCTCGGCCACCCCTTTCTTCTCGAGGGCACCGTGCAAAACGGCCGCCACGTGGGACGGGTGCTGGAAGCGCCGACCGCCAACCTGACGTTCCCCCGCCTCGGTCTGATACCAGCCCGCGGCGTTTACGCCGTGTTCGGCAAGGTGGGCAAGCGCACCTATCGCGGCGTTTGCAACGTTGGCACGCGCCCCACCTTTGAAAAGAGCGACGAGGTGGTGTGCGAGGTGCATTTGTTTGATTTTTCGGGCGACCTGTACGGCCGGACGATGCAGGTCAGTTTTATGCGTTTTCTGCGGCCGGAACGCGCCTTTGACAACGCGGAAAAGCTCAAAGAGCAGATCGAGGCGGATATCGAGCAGGCGAAAGCCCTGCTTTGACAAAAAACGGGCGAGATGCAAACCGCATTTCGCCTGTTTTTTCAATTTTCCAATTTTACATATTATTTTTCCAGTTTTTATATTTCTATTTTTCAATATTTCTGCGTTTTCGCCTTGCATTTTCAAAAGTCGCGTTTGATCGCCAAAAAAGGACGCGCCCCCGTTCCCGCTTTCGCTCGTTTTATTTGGCGAGTTTTTTTATAAAACCCGTTGCAATTTTGCACGAAGCGTGCTATAATAAAACAGTCGCCGCCCGGCGACGCCAAAATGAATACGGAGGAGTACTCAAGAGGTCTAAGAGGCGTGACTCGAAATCTCGTAGGCCGTTAACGCGGCGCGTGGGTTCAAATCCCACCTCCTCCGCCAGCGCAGGCACCGCAAGGTGCCTTTTTGCGTTGGCGGCAGAGTTGCTCAGAAGGTCGCACAGCGCGTGGCGCGGCGTGGCGAGATCGCGTTTTGGGCAAAAATCGGGCAAAATATAGGCATTTCGGGCTTTCAGACGGTAGATCGGCCGTCCGGAAGCCCGATTTTTTGTTTTCAAGGCGAAAAAACGGTCAAAAACGCTGGGGGACTTTTCGCGTTTCTTTGCTCTGCAAAGAACTCCAAAAAAATACAGGGTGGGTGGATTTGAACCTCAAAAATGTGATTTTTTGGAGAAAAGTAATTATAAAATGACGTTCACCCCTTCCAATTTGCAGAAAAATATGCTACACTTGTATTTGAATGCAAAAATGATAAAATAAATTCTTAAACAAAAAAGGATGAGCTAAAAAAATGGGAAAATACGTTACCAAGAAAAAAGAGATGAATTTCAAAAGCGTTGATTCTCTTCAGGGTGTTGTAAACGTGGTTAATGAGGCAGCAGCGGCGTTAGATGATAAGACACGTACAATCAAGGAAAGCGCTATTCCCGAAGTCCTCGCAGGTGCTCTCGGTGCAGGCATAGGAGGAATTGCGTCTTTTGCCGCATTGTATGGATTAGGTACTGTTGGTCTCAGTGCGGCAGGTATAACTTCCGGCTTGGCAGCGGCAGGCGCTATTGTCGGTGGCGGGATGGTTGCGGGCGTTTTTGTTCTTGCAGCTCCTGTAGCAGTCTTAGCTGCAGGCGGCGTAGGTCTGGCTGCGCATCTCAAAAACAAGCAGTTGAAGCAAGAAAAAGAACGGCTTTATCAAGAAGTTTTGAGGAAGCACGAAGCTATTATCAACGCTATGAAAGATGAGGCTGAAGCCACACAAGAGAGACTCGATTACTTGCAGAGTTTGAACATTCTCCTTACTCAGGCAATCAAAGATTTGCAGCACGACCTTGGTGTTAGTGCCGCATGAAAAAGAAATACAATTACACCGAAGAAGAACAAAAGCGGAATACTGTTTTGGCTCACCAGCAAAAAACGCTGTCCGAAATAAGTATTCCTCATGTTGATGAAGACGCCATTTCAGACAGCGAGGATTTGTTGCAGTCGTTGGGCTATGCTTTACCAAATCCGGTCAGTAAGCCGGTTGTGGCATCAGAAAGACAAACGATTGTTGTCCCGTCTTGGGAACATCTGCTCGACAGCGCAACTACCGATGTTGGTCAAGGTGGAGAATTAACAGATTTCTTCTCAGAACAAGAACTAAATAGCAACGATTTATATATCAGAGCGTTAGCTAGCGATTTCAACGCTATGCACCATTTAGATCTCGTGGATTATTCAATTTGTGCAATAGCG
>CAMZFG010000110.1 GCA_947306035.1 uncultured Clostridia bacterium
CGCGCCCCGGGATCTGCGCGGCCACGATCGCCGCGAAAATGACGGCCATGCCGATCCACTCGCGGGGCGTGGGGACCATGTGCTGAATGACGAGGCCCGTCAGCACCGCCACCACCGATTCCAGACTCAACACCAGGCACGCGGCCACGGGCGGCGCGTTTTTTTGCCCCACGATCTGCAGCGTAAAGGCGATCGCCGACGACAGCACGCCCGCAAAGGCGATATAGAACCAGCCGGCGAGCACGCCCTGCCACGAGGGCCGTTCGAACACCGCCATCAGAACGGCGGAGACGACCGTGGCCGTCGTGAACTGTATGCGCGACAATCGCAGCGCGTCCACGTGGGGCGCGACGCGGTCGACCAGCAGCATCTGGCAGGCGAACAAAAACGCGCAGGCGATCAGTTGGATATCGCCGATCGAGAGCGAGTTGCCGCCCATGCACAAAAGCCACAGCCCGCCGAGCGCCACCGCCACGGCGACGTAAACGTGCGGCGCGGCGCGCCGCCCCGCGAACAACGCCATCAGCGGAAAGAACACCACGTACAGCGCGGTGATGAACGCGTCTTTGCCGGGCGAGCCCGTGTTGTTGGCAATGCCCATTTGCTGCAGATCGCTGGCGGCCGCCAGCACCAGACCGCAGAGAGTGCCGCCGATCAGCAGGTATTTGCGCGAAGCACCCGACGTCGGCCGCGCGGCCGGCACCGATCCCTTTTTGCGCACGATCGCGTCGCGCACCCCGATCATCAGGGTCAGCACCAGCGCGGCCGTGGCCGAGCGCATGGTCTGAAACGTCAGAGGCGGCATATACGTCGCGGCGATGTCCTGCACCGAAAAGCCCGAGCCCCAGATGACCGCCGCCAAAAAGCAGCAGGTCAGGCCGAGCGCCTGTTTGCGATCCATATCACGTCCCCCTTTCGATGCGTTTTTCTCTTTGCAGTATGCGAAAACCCGCCCCGTTTATGTGTCTTTTTCGTTTTTCTTCGTTGGTTCCCGCTTGTGGCCGCCGACCCCGATGCCGGTGTCGCGCCAGTACCCCAGGCGGATGCTGCCGTCGCCGAAGCGGTCGCGGATGGTCTCCATCGTCTCCTCGACGTGCGCCTGCCGCCGGCTCTTTTCGGCCTCTCCCGGCGTGAACAGCGAGAGCTGCTCGCCCGTTCCGTCCTCGTCGACCAGGCCCGAGGCGGTCAGCGTCAGCGTGCGAATGGCGTTGCCGAAGCCGTACAGCGCTTTGATCAGCGCCATCGCCGTCTCGACCAGTTCCTGCCGCAGGCGGGTGGGCGCGGACAGTTTTTGCTGTTTGCCCACGACGCGGAAGTCGGGATTTTTGATCTGCACGTGCAGCACGGTGCACAGCACGCCCTGCCGCCGCAGTCTCGCCGCCACCTGGTCGGCCAGCGCCATCACCCCGGCGCGGATCTCCTCTTCGCCCACGATATCGCGCTTAAAAGTCATACCGTTGCCCACCGATTTGGGCTTTTGCCGCTCGTAGTAAGAGCGCACCGGCTCGTTGTCGAGCCCGTTGGCGTAGCGCCACAGCGTGTCGCCCGCCTCGCCGAGTTCGCGCGTCAGCGTCAGGCGGTCGGCCGCCGCCAGATCGCCGATGGTCAGCACGCCGAGGGCGCGCAGCGCCGCCGTGGTGCGCCGCCCCGCGAACAGCAGGTCGGAAACGGGCAGGGGGTAGGCCAGTTCTTTGTAGTGTTCCCTGTCCATGACGGTGGTGGCGTCCGGCTTTTTGTAATCGCTGCCGAGTTTGGCGAACGCGCGGCAAAAACTGACGCCCACCGAGATGGTGATGCCGATCTCACGGCGCACGCGGCCCCGGATCTCGTCCGCCACGTCGCGCGGCGTTTTGCCGGGAAACAGGTGCATGCTGCCCGTCAGGTCGAGGAACGACTCGTCGATGCCGAAGGGATCGACCAGATCGGTATAGGTGAGATAAACGGCGTTGACGCGCCGCGAGATCTCGGCGTACAGTTCGTGGTGCGGCGGCACCAGCACAAGGCCCGGGCACTTTTCTTTGGCCTCGCGGATGGTCTCGGCCGTGGCCACACCGAACCGTTTGGCCAGTTCGTTTTTGGCCAGAATGATGCCGTGTCGGTTCTCCGGGTCGCCGGCCACCGCCATAGGCACGTTGGCGAGCGTGGGGTCGATCAGCGTTTCGACCGACGCGAAAAAGGCGTTGCAGTCGCAATGCAGTATCACGCGGTCGCTCACGATCTCACCCCCCCCACACACAGTATATCCAGTATATCCTATTTTCACCGCCGCGTCAAGCGCTCTTGACGGCAAAAACGTTTTGTGCTACAATCAAACTATCAAAAGGAAAGGAGAAGAGCCGTGACGCGCACCCGTCTGTTCTCTTTTTTGCTGGCGCTGTGCCTGCTTGTTTGCCTGTTCGGCTGTCAGAAGTCGGGGCAAGGTGACGAAAAAACCGCCGCCGACGTCACGCTGTCGCTGCCGGACGGCGTTTACTACATCTCCATTTCCCTGCTCGACGAGAACGGCGGCGGCTACGCCCCCATTCCGCAGGAGCAGATCGGCGTCATACGCCAGCTGACCGACGAGATCGACGGCAGCGTGCTCACGCCCCTGCCGACCATCACCGACCGCGCGTTCGATTATGACCATTGCTTTGACGTCTGCTTTTATACGCAGTCGACTTCCCGCACCGTGTCGGTGGACAGAAACGACCTGATCGCCGTGGGCGAGCGCACCTATACGCTGCGCGAGGGCGTGCTGACCTACGCCCACATCGGCGAATACTACAACGCGTTCCGCACGGAAGACTGACGGCGGCTTATATATAAAAAACACCCCGGAACGGGGTGCTTTTTGTTTGGTTTTGTTACAGGATCTCGACAAGGCGCATCCGCTCGTCGAGCACGACGAGATCCGCCTTTTTGCCCGCGGCGATCACGCCGCGGTCGTTAAGCCCGATGGCACGGGCGGCATTGGACGCCGTCAGTTTGGCGACCGCAACGGCGTTGTAGCCCGCGTCGTGCAGATTGGCGGCCACGCGATCCATGGTCAGTTTGCTGCCCGCCAGGCCCTCGTGACCGTTCTCCGTGACGATGTTGATGTCCCGCTCTTCGTTGCCGTCCGTCTGAAACGAGTCGGTGATGGCGACCACGCGGTCAAGACCCACCGTTTTGATGAGCAGCGCGAGTTTTTCGCGTTTGACGTGTACCCAGGCGCTGTCGCAGATGACCTCGTAGAACATATCGTCCATCAGCATGCAGGCCTCGTCGAACGAAATATCTTCCGTGCCGCCCATGGTGGCGGGGTCGTGCGTGGTGCCCGTGGCGTCGAAGATGTGCGTGACGATGCGCGCGCCCGCGCCGACCGCCGCTTTCACCTGCGCAAAAGAGGCCTTGCTGTGCCCGATGGCGGGCGCGATGCCGGCCGCCGCGATGTCGGCGATCATGGCCGCCACGCCCGGCACTTCGGGCGAGGTCGTCCATTGCCGCACCACGCCGCTTCTGATATAGGCGTCGTAGGGTATCTCGTCGGGCGTCGGCTGTTTTTGCCCGCTGCCCGTGCCGAAGTTGGCGTTGAGCACGGGGCCCTCGAGGTGCGCGCCGACCACGTTGCTGCGGCCGATCAGTTCTTTGACCCGGTCAAGGCACCACAGCAGTTTTTCGTGGGGCACGTCGCGGTAAAAGGTCAACAGCATCGAGGTGGTGCCGTGCGCGCGGTGATAGGCCGCCACGGCGGCGGGGTCGTCAAAGGCCATCAGGGGGCCGCCGGCGTGGCAATGGATGTCGACAAAGCCGGGGGCAATATACCGGCCGGGATAGCGAAAGATCGTACCGTTTCCGGGGCAATCGGTGCCGACGTACACGATCTGTCCGTCCCGCACGCCCACGTAACCGTTCTCAAGAACGGCGTTTTCGGTGACGACGTTGCCCTGATATACTTTCATACGCGTTCCCCGTGCGGATCAGTAACCGACCTTTTCCCAGCACTCGAACGGCGCGGCGATCTCCTCGCTGACGTAGACCTGGGTGTTCATCAGCTGCAGCATGGAACTGGGGATCAGCGGAGAAACGGGCGCGTGCAGCACCAGGCGCGAGGTCATGCGCTGCCACGAAGAGAAGGTGTTGTTGGTCAGCAGCGCGTGTACTTCGATGCGCTCACGGGCGTTTTTGACGTCAACGGGGCCGATCGTCGCGGCCATGGGCGGCACGTCCGCCACGTAGCCGGATTGACCGAACACGCCGTGCAGCGAGTTCTGCGCCACCGTCAGCGGGTGCAGTTTGACGATGCGGGCTTTCATGTTGAGCCACTCGTCGATGTCCGCGGCCGAGGTGAACTCTTCCACGGGATCGATAAAGGCCATGTGGCCCGTCCAGCCGGGCGAAGAGGAGCAGATGTCGGCGCCGCCCTCGCCCGTTTCGGTGATCATGTCGGAGTAGTAGGAAATGTTCTTGTTGGTGGGATAATGCACCTGCGACAGCGGCATGCGCAGTTTTTCATCGATCTGGTAGACCAGATACTTGAGCATGGAGTGCGCAAAGCCGGCCTTGTAGGTCTCGGGCGCGATGTTGCCCTGGTCGTCGGCCCATTCGTCCATGGCGAAGATGTGCACCTTGCTGCAGTCCACTTTGAAGTAGTTGATGAGCTGCGCCAGCGGAATGTAGGTCTCGGGCTCGGGGTTGCCGAGGATCATGGTGAATTTTCTGCCGTTCTCGGAGGCCTCTTTGAGGCGGGAGAACAGGGTGGCGATCAGCACGGGGTGGGGGTTCATCAT
>CAMZFG010000111.1 GCA_947306035.1 uncultured Clostridia bacterium
ACGGGAAAGCCCACCGTTTCGGCGTTCAGCGCTTTGCGGCTGCTGCCGATGCCGGAGCCGGGGTGAATGCCCGTGTCGGCCAGCTGCACCGTGCCGCACAGACGCTCGACCCCGCGCGCCGCCAGCGCGTCGACCGCCACGATCAGATCGGGCTCCACGTTCTCGGCCGCGCCCCGCACCACCTCGACCGTCTCCATGCCCGTCTGTCCCAGCACGCCGGGGCAGATCGCCGCGATCTCGCAAAGTCCCAGCGTGGAAAAAAGCGCCCCGTCACAGCGCTTGATGTGCCGCGTGACGGAGAGGCGCCGCACCGTTTCCGGCCCCACCGCGTCGGCCGTGACGCGCCCGTTGCCGAGCCCCGCCACCAGCACCCGGAAGCCGGGGCCGATGCTCTTGCCCGTCATGCGGCACGCCATCTCCCGCAGTTCCACCGCCAGCACCCGCCGCGTTCGATCAAACGCCTCGTCGTCCAGTTCCTGCACGTCGCCGCACGTCAGCGTGACGTAGTGCCCCCGCGGTTTGCCGAGGCGTTCGGCCGCTTCCTCTTCACGCACGTGTACCCGCAGGATACGGCAGCCGTCCGTCTCCCGCTCGTCGGTCAGCACGCCGCCGTCCCCCGCAAAACCGCACTCCGCCGCCAGATCGCTTCGTGTGAACGCTTCCATGCCGCACCCCCTCTTTTCCCTTTATCTTTGCCCGCGCGCCCGCGCCTTATGTATATTCTGCCCAACTTTGAAAAGAAATATTGTGCAACTGTCCAAACCTTTGCTTTTTGCGCGCCCGCCCGCTTGCATTCGGGGAAAAGGTGTGCTATAATGTATCCTGTTAATCTGTGCGCGGGTATGTGCCTGCGCAAAGGAGGTACTTTCATGTTCAAACGCACGCTTGCCCTGCTCCTGTGTCTTTGCATGCTGGCCGGCCTTGTCGGCTGCACGTCCTTAAAGCACGGCGTCTATGATAAAGGCGCTTATATCCGGGCTTATCTGACCGAGCCGATCTACGATTTCGACCCTCTGGCCGCCTTTGACAACGAGGACAACCTGCGGATCGTTTCGATGCTGTTCATCGGCCTGTTCCGCGCGGACGAAAACGGCAAACCCCAAAAAGACCTGGTCGACAAGTACGAATATGCCGAGGACAAAGATCGCGGCAGTTACGTGCTGACGCTGAAACTCAAATCGACCCAGTGGTCCGACGGCGTGGCCGTCAGCGCGGGCGACGCGCAGTTCGCGTTCCGCCGCCTGTTCGACACCGCGACCTCGCACCCCGCCGTGGCGCTGTTCTGCGACATCAAGAACGCCCGTGCCGTGCTGGCCGGCGACGATTCGGTCGACCACCTCGGCGTCAACGTGGTGGACCCCACCACGCTGGAATTCGTGTTCGAGCGAGCCGTGAACATCGACACCTTCCTCGCCGCCCTGTGCTCCCCCGCCGCGTTCCCGCTGCGCGCCGATATCGTGGAGGGCAAGCCCAACTGGGCCAAAAAGCCGGGCACCATGGTGTGCAGCGGCCCCTTCCTGCTCCGTTCGATCAACTACGCCAAAGACGACGGCTTTATTCTGGAGCGCAACAGCTATTATATGCGCGACCGGCAGAAAGACGACCTTGATAAATCCGTGCTGCCCTTCCGCATCGTGGCCACCTACACCACGGACCACGCCGAACAGATCGCCACGCTCAACAGCGGTGCGGTCGGCGCGCTGCAGTATATCGGCTACGTGCCCGCGGAACTGCGCGGCGACGCCTCGCTGAAAAAAGCCAAAGTGACCGACGCGCCCTCTACCTTCTCGCTGTATCTCAACGAAAGCAACGCCCTGTTCGCCAAGACCGAGGTGCGGCAGGCCCTCTCCGCCGCCGTCGATCGCGCGGCGCTGGTCGAGGCCGTGACCTATGCCAAAGCCGCCGACGGCATCGTGCCGTGGACCGTGCCGGAACGCGCCGGTACCAAGACTGACTTCCGCAAGAAATCCGACGGTTACCTTTCCGCTTCCGCCGACGTCGATAAAGCGAAAGAACTGCTGGCGAGCGCCGGGGTGAACGCCTCCGCCTACTCCTTCTCCATCACCGTGCGCAAAGGCGATCCCGATCACCTGGCCATGGCCGAACTGGTGGCCGCCGCCTGGGGCGATCTCGGCTTCCATGTGACCGTCAAACAGCTGGACATTTACGAGCTGACCGAGGTCGACGAGGAAGGCAAGACCGTCAAGACCGGCATTTACGCCAGCAAGTATGCCGAGGCGCTTGCCGCCGGCAACTTTGACGTCATCGCCCTGGATCTGGTGGCTCCCGCGCCCGACGCCTTCTCGGTGCTGGCGCCCTTTGCCAAAGCGTTCTCCGGCAACGCCACCGTGCTGGACGAGACCGTCAACCCCAACTACGATCTGACCCCGCACATCACGGGCTACGACAGCGCCGCCTACAACGAAAAGATCGAGGCCGCCTACAAGGAGACCAACGCCAAAAAGCGCGCGGCCCTCTTGCACGAGGCCGAGGCCATGCTGATGAACGACCTGCCCGTCATTCCGCTGGTGTATAACCAGAACGTCTCGCTTTCTTCCAAAAAACTGAAGAAAGTCTCCTCCGACTTCTACTGCCCCGCCGTGTTCACCAAAGCCAAACTCTCCGGCTATTGGGAACTCGCCCTGGCCGAGGGCTTTGTGGAACTGCCGAGCGACGACGAAGAGGAATAAGATCACAAAACGAAAAAAGCACCCGTTCGGGTGCTTTTTTCTGTCATGCGCCGCATGATTTTTTCTTTTGCCGCGCACAAACTTTCTCTTTATCGGTAGACAAGTCCGCTTATTTGTGCTATAATAGTAAGTTGATAATTCCCCGCGCGGGTCCGCGCGAAGAAAGAGGTAGACAATGGATACGAACGCATTGGCCGCGCTGCTGTTCCCGAACGTGACGGCGACGCCGGCGGATATGGAGGCGCGCTTTCCCGAGCGGCAACTGCCCGAGGGCGCGGTCGTTTCGCGCATGGCGCCGAGCCCCACGGGCTTCGTGCATCTCGGCAACCTGGTGCAGGGCCTGATCTCGGAGCGCATGTGCCACCAGTCGGGCGGCGTGTTCTTTCTGCGCGTCGAGGATACCGACGCCAAACGCGAGGTGCCCGGCGCCGTCGAAGTGCTGATCGACACCATGGAGCGCTACCACATCCGCTACGACGAGGGCGCCACCAAAACGGGCGACAACGGCGCTTACGGCCCCTACCGCCAGCGGCAGCGGGCGGATATTTACCACGTCTTTGCCAAGCAGCTGGTGCTGCAGGGCGAGGCGTATCCCTGCTTTTGCACCGAGGAAGAACTGACCGCCATGCGCGCCGAGCAGGAAGCCAAAAAAGTCAATTTCGGCTACTACGGCCCCTACGCCGTGTGGCGCGACAGGCCCCTTGAGGACGTCAAAGCCCAACTCGACGCGGGCAAACCGTGGGTGCTGCGCTACCGTTCGACGGGCTCGATCGAGCACAAGTTCAAATTCGTCGATCTGGTCAAAGGCGAGATCGACGTGACCGAGAACGATATGGATCACGTGCTGTTGAAATCGGACGGCATTCCCACCTATCATTTCGCGCACGCCGTCGACGACCACCTGATGCGCACGACGCACGTGGTGCGGGGCGACGAGTGGCTGGCCACCCTGCCCTTTCACCTGCAGCTGTTCCGCTCGCTCGGGTGGAAACCGCCGAAGTACCTGCACATCGGCCCCCTGCAGAAAATGGACGGCGAGTCCAAACGCAAACTCTCCAAACGCAAAGACCCCGAACTGGCGCTGACTTACTACCGGCAGGAGGGCTTTTCGGTCGACGCGGTGTACGAGTATATCATGACCGTGCTCAACTCCAACTTTGAGGACTGGCGCAGGCAGAACCCCGACGCGCCCATCGACGACTTCCGTTTCTCCGCCAAAAAGATGAACCCCGCGGGCGCGCTGTTTGACGCGGTCAAACTCCGCGACGTCTCCAAAAACGTGCTTTCGCGCCTGACGGCCGACGAGATCTATGACGAGATCATGGCCTGGGCCGTCGATTTCGACCGCGATCTTTACGACCGCTTTGCGGCCGATCCCGCCTACGCAAAAGCCATTCTCGGCATCGGACGGGGCGGCAAAAAGCCGCGCAAGGACTTTGCCGTCTTTGCCGACGTGCGGCCCTACCTCGACTTTTTCTACGACGATCTGTTCGAGATGAAGGACGCCGTGCCCGACGCCTTCAGAAAAGAGGACGTCAAAGCGGCGCTGGCCGGCTTTGCCGCGACCTACGACGCAGGCGACGACGCCGTGACGTGGTTTGACAAGATCAAGGCCGTGGCCGAGGGGCTCGGCTTTGCCGCCGATATGAAAGAATACCGGCAAAATCCGGAGGCGTTCCCCGGCAGCGTGGCCGACGTCAGCATGTTCCTGCGCCTCGCGGTGACGGGGCGCGTCAACTCCCCCGATATGTACGACGTGATGCAGGTGCTGGGACAGGCACGCGTGCTTGCCCGCATCGACGCCATGCGGCAAACTTTGTGATTTGGTAAAGGATACGATCATGGAAGAGATAGGCAACAACTTTATTCACGACATCATCGACGCCGATCTGGCGGCCAACCCCGGCCTGAAAGTGCATACCCGCTTTCCGCCGGAACCGAACGGATACTTGCACATCGGCTCGGCCAAGGCCATTTTCATCAACTACGAAACGGCCAAAAAGTACGGCGG
>CAMZFG010000112.1 GCA_947306035.1 uncultured Clostridia bacterium
TCCTTGTCGAGCGGCTTGATGGTGTGAATGTTGACCACCGCCGCGCTGATGCCCTCGTTCTGCAACTGCTCGGCCGCGTCAAGGGCCACGGAGACCATCATGCCGGTGGCGACCAGCGTCACGTCGGTGCCCTCGCGCATGACGATACCTTTGCCGAGTTCGAATTTGTAGTCGGGCCTGTCGTTGATGACGGGCAGCGCCAGGCGCCCGAGGCGCAGATAGACGGGACCCTCGTAGAGAATGGCGGCCTCCACGGCGGCTTTCGTTTCCACCGCGTCAGAGGGATTGATCACCACCATGCCCGGAATGGTGCGCATCAGGGCGATGTCCTCGAGGCACTGGTGCGTCGCGCCGTCCTCGCCCACCGTGATGCCGGCGTGCGTCGCGCCGATCTTGACGTTCAGGTGCGGGTAGCCGATGGAGTTGCGCACCTGCTCAAAGGCGCGCCCCGCGGCGAACATGGCAAAGGAAGAGGCAAACGGGATCTTGCCCGCCGCCGCCAGACCGGCCGCCACGCTCATCATGTTGCCCTCGGCGATGCCGCAGTCAAAATGACGGTTGGGAAATCTCTTTTTGAAAATGCTCGTTTTGGTGGCTTCCGCCAGGTCGGCGTCCAGCACCACAAAGTTATATTTCGCGCCCAGTTCCGCCAGCGCGTTGCCGTATGCTTCTCTCGTTGCGATCTTATCAGCCATCGTTGCGTACCTCCTCACATGCCGGCCTTGATCTCTTTGACGGCCTGCTCATACTGCTCGTCGTTCGGCGCTTTGCCGTGCCAGCCCACCTGGTTTTCCATAAAGGAGACGCCCTTGCCCTTGACGGATCTGCAGATGATGACGCTCGGCTTGCCCTTGACGGTCTTGGCTTTTTCAAACGCCTTTTCGAGCTGATCGAAGTTGTGCGCGTCGGCCGTCAGCACGTTGAAGCCGAACGCCTCGAACTTTTTGTCGTGCGGCGTCGGGTCCATGACCTCTTTGATGGGGCCGTCGATCTGCAGGCCGTTGAGGTCGAGAATGACGCAGAGGTTATCCAGTTTGTAGTGGGCGGCAAACATGGCGGCCTCCCACACCTGGCCCTCTTCGCTCTCGCCGTCGCCGATGATGGCGTACACGCGGTAGCCCGCGCCGTCGATCTTGGCGGCCAGCGCCATGCCGCAGGCGGCGGAAATGCCGAGGCCCAGCGAGCCCGTGGTCATCTCCACGCCGGGCGTTCCCTTCATGTCGGGGTGGCCCTGCAGGAAGGAGTCGATCTGCCGGAATTTGGACAGTTCTTCCTTGGGGAAATAGCCCTTTTCCGCCAGCACGGCGTACAGGGCGGGGGCGGTGTGCCCCTTGGAGAGCACCAGGCGATCGCGGTCGTCTTTTTTGGGGTCGGCGGGGTCAACGCGCATCTCCGCGCCGTAAAGATAGGCCAGGATCTCCGCTATGGAGAGCGACCCGCCCGGATGGCCGGAGTTTGCCGCGTGCACCTCTTCGAGGATATCCAACCGGATCTCCGCCGCCAGTTTGGTCAACGCCTGCTTTTTCGTTTTTTCCATACGATCCTCCCATGCCCGCGTCGCGCGCTCACGCGCCCTCTCCCGCGGGCACATATATTTTGTAGTATTATTATATCCTTTCTTTTCCCCGCTGTCAATACTTTCCGGGCCCTCGGTTTGCGCTTCGGGGCCATCATTTTTCGGCAGCGTGTCGATCTTTTTCGCCCGGGCGCAAAAAAACGGGGGCGGGCTTTCGCCCGCCCCTTGTCGATCTTGTCCGCGTCACGCCGCCTCTGTCTTGGTCAGATCGCCGTTTCGGCAGTGCACGGTATAGTTACCGGTGTTCCGGTTCCAGTCCGCAGACTTATAAATCGCTCTCCAATCGCTGACGGTGCCCACGTAGTAGATATGCTGCAGTCCGGTACAGCCGGAGAACAGTTTGCTGCCGAGACTTTGCAGGCTCAACGGCAGAGAAACTTTGGTCAGCTGCGTGCAATCCGAAAACACTTTCTCGTATAAAACGGCGCCGTATGCCAACGTCACCTCCGTCAGCGACGTACAGCCCTGAAAAGCCCCCGCTCTCACGCTGCACCCGGGAACGGCGACACTCGTCAGACCCGTGCAACCGGAAAACGCGGAAGCGCCGATGCTCGTCACGCCCTCCGGGATCGTGACGCTCGTCAGACCCGTGCAACCGGAAAACGCGCGATCTCCGATGCTCGTCACACTCGCCGGGATCGTGACGCTAGTCAGACCCGGGCAGTCGTAGAACGCATAATCGCCGATGCTCGTCACGCTGTCCGGTATGGTGACGCTCGTCAGACCCGCGCAGCCGGAGAACGCGGAACCGCCGATGATCGTCACGCCCTCCGGTATGGTGACGCTCGTCAGAGCGGCACAACCGAAAAACACATTCGCTTCAAGGCGCCGCCCGCCGCTCGGTATGACGACGTTCGTCAAACGCGCACAGCCCGAAAACGCACCCGCGCCGATCTTGACCACGCCGTTCGGTATGACCGCGCTCGTCAGGTTCGTGCAGCCAGAAAATGCTCCCGCGCCGATCTTGACCACACCGTTCGGTATGACCACGCTCGTGATATCCGTTCTGTCCTCAAACGCGTACGAGCCGATCTCCGTCACGCCGTCCGGCAGCACCAGGTCGGTGTTGGGGCCGACGTAGCCGAGCAGGGTCTTGCCGTTTTCGGCAACGTAGAGCACGTAGCCGTTTTCGTCCGTCCGGATCAGGGTGTCGACCCCCTCGCGGGGATAGACCGCTTTGGCGTAATACCCGACGTAACCGAACGAGATATCGCCGGCGCTGACAGACAGCCGCGACAGATTGGTCACTTCCATCAGCCGGACGCATTCTTTGAAGGCGTCCCAACCGATCGTCGAGACTTTTTGCGGTATGGTGATCCGGCAAAGTGCGCGGCAGTTGTAAAACGCGTAATCGCCGATGCTCGTAAGCCCTTGCGGCAAGGTCACGCTCGTCAGATGCGTACAGCCGGAAAACGCGCACTTATCAATGATACGCACGTCTTCGGGCACGACGATGCTCGTCAGATTTGAGCACCCGGCAAACGCCGACTCTCCGATACTGCCGACGGCGTTGCCGATCTGCACCTGCCGCAGCGAGGTCATGTTGGCGAATTGTTCTTTTTCGATCTTTGTGACGCCGTTGCCGATCGTCAGCGTTTCCAGACCCGTGCAGCCGGAAAGCGCGTCCGCCTCAAGCGTGGTCACGCTGTCCGGCAGGGTGAATGAAGTCAACTTGACGCAGTCGGCAAACGCGCGCTTGCCGATGCGGGTCACGCCGTTCGGTATCCGCACGGTCTTCAGCGAAGCGCAGCCCGCAAAGGCGGAATCGCTGACGTTGGTGGTGCCGGCGGGCAGGGTGACGGTCGTCAGACTCTCGCAGCCGGAAAACGCGAACGGGCCGATATCCGTCACGTTATCCATAATGGAAACGTAAAACAGTTTTTTGCAGTTGAGAAATGCGCCGCCCGCGATGATCTTGGTGTCGGGATGCACCAGACAGTACCGGACGTTCTCGTCGAGCGCGCCCACCAGCGCCAGATACGGATTGAACTCGTTGCCGAGGTACACGCCGTTGCTGTAAACGCGAAAGCGCATGCCCGTGCAGCCGCCCAGCGCGTAGGCGTTGATGCCCGTCACGGCGTTTGAAAGCGAAATGCTCGTCAGGGCGCTGCAGTTCCAGAACGCCGCCAGGGGTATGTACCCGCCCGATATCGTGACCGACCGCAGCGAGGCCGGAATATGGCATTGAATGGTCGATATGGTGGCGTTGTTCCGGCACACGTATTGCTGTGTCTGCGTGCTGCCCTCGTAGGCGTCCGGGCCGAAAACGGCGCCGAACGGGTATTGATATTGGCTGGTCTCGTCGACGTTTGCTTCCAGTCCGACAAACGGCAGCGTCATGCTCGTCAGCGAAGAACAGCCGACGAACGCGCCCACACCGATGCTCGTCACGCTGTCCGGCACCGTGATGCTCTCAAGGCCCCGGCAGTTGGCGAACGCGTCGCTCTTGACGTCGGTCACGCCGTTTTGCAGCGTGATCTTCGTCAGCTGTTCGCAGTCGGCAAACGCGCCCACCGTCACGCTGCCGCGCCGCACCGTCACCGCGCGCAGCGAGGCGGGAATGTAATAGGCCTGTTTCTGCAGGGTGTACTGGATCTCCTCCAGATACCAGCCGTTGTTCTGCTGGGTCGTGGTGATCCGTTTGACCTTTTTGTGATACTGTTCGATGCGGTTGCTCTCCGCGTAGCGCGTCGTGCCGAAGAAATCGCCGAGCGTCCAGTATTCGTCCGTGGGCTGCGCGCTCGAACTGCCCACGAACGGTATCGTCAGTTCCTCCAGCGCGGAGCAGCCGGTCAGCAGATCCGTGCCGATCTCCGTCACGCTGTAGGGCAGTTCCAGTTTTTTCAGTTTTTTGCAGTTTGCAAACGCCTCCGTGCCGACCCGCTTGACGCCGCCGTTCTCCATGACGACGCTTTCAAGATCCTCGCAGTCGGCAAAAGCGCGGGGCGCGACGGCACGCACCGGCAGGCCCTTGTATTCGGCGGGCACGACGACGCTCGTCGCCGTCTTGTCGCCCGGGCCCGTTACGATGTAGTACCGTTCGTCGTCGGAAAGCGTATAGATCAGCGCCTCGGTCGCCTGTTCGTCGTTCCCGGCCTCTTGCGCGACGCTCTCCGCCG
>CAMZFG010000113.1 GCA_947306035.1 uncultured Clostridia bacterium
CGTTGTCGGGTCTGTCTGCATGGATCAGATGATGCTCGACGTCACCGGCACGCCGACGGAGCCGGGCGACACGGTACTGCTCTACGACGATCCGCGCCCCGTTGCGGCGGCGCTCGGCACCATTCCCTACGAAGTTCTGACCGCGCTCTCCCCGCGTGTGGCGCGTTTGGAGAAAGGAGACTTTTTTGATCGCTTCCTATGAAAACCGCGCCACCGAGTTTTCCGGTTCCTACCACCGGGGCGACGGGCGGCGCTTGAAATGTGCGGCGCACCTGCACCACCACCTGGAACTGGCGCTGCTGCTGCACGGCGACACGGTGGGCTACGCCGGCACCGAACGCTGTCAGCTGACGGACGGAGACGCCTTTTTGAGTTTTCCCAATCAGATCCACCGCTTCGACTCCGTCGGCCCCGAAGAATTCTACCTCTTCATCGTCGACCCGCGCATGATGCCGGAACTGGAAGCCGCCTTTGAGGGTTCCGTGCTGCCCTCCGCCCGCATTCCGGGCGCCGCCGCCGACCCCGAGATCCTGCACCTGGCTTGCCTTTTGGTAGAGGGCGCCGAGGGCAACGATCAATATGAAAAAGTGGCCAGACGGGGCTATTTGCTGGCGCTTTTCTCCCGTCTGCTCGGCATGGCAAAGCCGACGGGCGCGGCGCCTGGCGACTCGCAGGCGCTCAAAACGGTGCTTTCCTACTGCGTTAAAAACTATCGCCGCGACCTCTCGCTTTCTGTGCTGGAACAACAACTGCACATCAGCCGCACCTACATCTCGCACCTGTTCTCGGACAAGCTGCACATCCGCTTCAACGACTATATCAACTCCCTGCGGGTGTCCTACGCCTGTCACTATCTGGAGAGCGACGATTATTCCGTGACCGAGATCGCGGATCTCGTCGGCTTCGGCACCACCCGCACGTTTGACCGCGCCTTTTTCAAGCGCATGGGGCGCACGCCCAGCGACTATCGCCGCGAAAACAGCCGGCCGCGCGCCGGAAAAACGACATAGACAACTGTTTTGAATACCGTTAAGGGGGATTTTATTATGAAAACGGAAAAAATCGGCATTATCGGCGCCATGAAATCCGAAACGGAAGGCCTGTTTGCCGCCATGCAGAACGCCGCCTGGGAGACCGTGAGCGGTATGCACGTGGGCACGGGCACGCTCGACGGCAAAGAGGTCGTCGTCGTCACCTCGGGCATCGGCAAGGTCTTTGCCGCCATGGCCGCAGAGATGCTGATCCTGCGTTACGGCGTCACCGCCCTGCTCAATACCGGCGTGGCGGGCGGCCTTTCGCCGGATCTGACCGTGTGCGACGCGGTCGTGGCCACCGACGTGGTACAGCACGACATGAACACCACGGCGCTCGGCGACCCGCGCGGCTTTATCTCCGGGGTGGGTCTTGTCAAGATACCCACGGATAAACGCCTGACCGACGTGCTGTACGAGGCCGCCGTGGCCGAGGGCATTCACACCGTGAAAGGCACCGTCGCCTCCGGCGATATCTTCGTGGCGGACAAGAAGGTCAAAAAGGATATCCGCGGCCGCTTCGGCGCGGTCGCCTGTGAGATGGAAGGCGCCTCCATCGGGCAGGTGGCGCACGTCAACGGCGTGCCCTTTACCGTGCTGCGCACCATTTCCGACGGCGGCGACGGCATGGAGTTCGACATTTTCATGCAGATGGCCGCCGAGCGTTCCGTCACGCTGACCCGCCATTTTCTGTCGCTGCTCTGATCTCTTCTCATACAAAAAACACGGCACAACGTGCCGTGTTTTTTGCGTTTTAAGATCAGCCGAGCTTGGCGGCGTTGACTTTGATGCCGGGGCCCATGGTCGAGGCGACCACGCAGCTCTTGATATACTGGCCCTTGGCGGCGGCCGGTTTGGCCTTGATGATAGCGCCCATCAGGGTGGAGAAGTTCTCGCCCAGTTTCTCGGCGCCGAACGACGCTTTGCCGATGGGGCAGTGGATGATGTTGGTCTTGTCGAGACGATACTCGATCTTACCGGCTTTGGCTTCGGTCACGGCGCGCGCCACGTCGGGGGTGACGGTACCGGCCTTGGGGCTGGGCATCAGGCCTTTGGGGCCGAGCACTTTGCCGAGGCGGCCGACCACGCCCATCATGTCGGGGCTGGCGATGACCACGTCAAACTCAAACCAGTTCTCTTTGAGGATCTTGTCCACGTATTCCATGTCGCCCACGTAATCCGCGCCGGCGGCCTTGGCGGCCTCGACTTTGTCGCCCTTGGTCAGCACCAGGGTGCGCACCTTTTTGCCGGTGCCGTTGGGCAGCACCACGGCGCCGCGCACCTGTTGGTCGGCGTGACGGGAGTCAACGCCGAGGCGCACGTGGATCTCGATGGTCTCGTCGAATTTCGCTTTGGAAGTCTGGCAGACCAGGCCGAGCGCTTCGGCGGGGTCGTACAGTTTGTTTTTCTCCAGCAGTTTTACGCTGTCTTGATATTTCTTTCCCATGTCAGACCCCTCCTTACTGTTCCACTTCGATGCCCATGCTGCGGGCCGTGCCGGCGATCATGCTCATGGCGGCCTCGATAGAGGCGGCGTTCAGATCGGGCATTTTGGTCTCGGCGATCTTTCTCACCTGTTCTTTGGTCAGTTTGGCCACTTTGGTCTTGTTCGGAACGGCGGAAGCGGTCTCGATGCCGGCGGCCTTTTTGATGAGAACGGGCGCGGGGGGCGTTTTGGTGATAAAGGTGAAGGAACGGTCGGCATACACCGTGATGACAACGGGAATGATCAGGCCGATGTCGTTTTTGGTGCGCTCGTTGAATTCCTTGGTGAACACGGGAATGGCCACGCCGTACTGACCCAGAGCAGGGCCCACGGGGGGCTGGGGCGTTGCTTTGCCGGCAGGCAGCTGCAACTTGATATAACCCATGATTTTCTTTGCCATTTTCAGTTTTCCTCCTTATGTGGTTAGTGCGGGAGAATGCAAAATTTTCTCCCTCCCACGGTCGATCCGTTACGGGGATCAGGCGTTTTCGGGGACAATGTCAGAGGTCTCCACGTCGGTCGGCACGTCGCGGCGGCCGCGCTTGATCAGCACGGTGGCCAGCAGTTGGTCGTCCGTGATGGACTGCACCGTGCCGGTGTAGCCCTCGAACAGGCCCGAAACGATCTTGACGTTGTCGCCCACCGCAAAGGCGAGAGACACGCGTTTTTCCTCGGCTTTTTCCTCGGCGGTGCCCTCTAAGTTAAGAGCGCGCACCTCATCCTCGGAAATGGGCGTGGGGCGGGAGCCCGGGCCCACGAAGCCCGTCACGCCGATGATGTTGCGCACCGCGTGCCAGGTCTCGTCGTTCATCACCATTTTGATATACACGTAAGAGGGAAAAATGCGGACTTCGACTTCTTTTTCGACGTCGCCCTTTTTCTCGATCACGGTCTCAACGGGGATGCGGATGTCGAAGATCCGGTCGCCGAGGCCCCGGTTCTCGATCACCTTTTCAAGACTGTTCTTGACTTTGTTTTCGTAGCCGGAGTAGGTGTGCGCCACATACCATCTCGGGCCTACGTTCATCTCATTGATGTTGCTCATTACTTCCCACCGAAGAAATGCAACCCTCTGCCGGTCAGCAGATACTGCCCCTCGAAAAAGGCAATGTCCAGAAGGCCGACGACCAGAGCGGTAGCCAGCACGATCACAATGACCATGCCCGTGCCGCGCCAGACCTGCTTCCAGGGATACCAGGTGATGTTCTTCATCTCGCGTCTGTAAGCCCGCAGCGACTCGGCCAGTTTTTCGCGCTTGACAATGCACAGCACGATGATGACCAGCAGCACCACGCCGCCGACGATCAGCGAGACCAGCGCCATGGTCGAAAGACCCTTTTTGGCGGTCTCTTCGCCGTCAGCCGCGGCCAGGCCGAGACTGAAGATCAGCGTCAACGCGAGGCAGGAGAGGAGAAACAGAACGAGGCTTTTCTTTGCTTTCATTCTCTCGCGCTCCTTTTACTTGGATTCTCTGTGAAGAGTGTGTTTTTTGCAGAAGGGGCAATACTTGTTGAACTCAAGTCTGTCGGGGTCGTTTTTCTTGTTCTTTTTGGTGTCATAGTTTCTCCGTTTGCACTCGCTGCAAACCAGAGTGATCTTGACTCTTGCTTCGTTCGCCATGCTTTTTCGGCACCTCCTATTAAAATATTAGGTAACATAAGTCACCCGTGTACCTCCCTCCCGGTGGCATTGGCCTGTCCCTTTCGGGTCGGCGCAACAGGCGCAACAAAAAGGCCCACTCGCAGAGGTAATTGACATTATAGCACAGCGCAAGGGGCCTGTCAAGACTATTTTTATATTTTTTTATAAAGGAAAAAGTTTTTTGCGAAAAGGGGCTTGCAAAAGCGGCGGGGCTGTGCTATAATACCCACGGCACAGGGGTATAGCTCAGCTGGTAGAGTACTGGTCTCCAAAACCAAGGGTCGTGGGTTCGAATCCTTCTGCCCCTGCCAACGCAGGGCGGCGAAAGCCGCCCTTTTTGCGTTGGCAGGGGCAGAAGGCCACGAGAAACCACGCAGCGCGAAGCGCGTCGTGGGGAAAACAGCCGTCCGCCGCCGATGGCGGAAACAGGACGGCTGTTTGAGTGGCCGCGGTCGCAGAACACAAGCAAAACACTTTTTGCGTCGTGTGATGCGGGTACCGCAACAGGAACAAATAGCGCGTTTTTGC
>CAMZFG010000114.1 GCA_947306035.1 uncultured Clostridia bacterium
TGTCGACCTCGAGCAGCTGCTCCATGATCTTCCATTTGGCCTGTTCAAAGCGTTTCTCTTCCGGCATAGTCGTCTTTCTCCTTTTCCCGTCGATCGGTCACCGTGAACGCGGCACCGGGCCGACCGGCGCCGACGCTCGTTTCATCCTTCCGGTCGCGATAAAACAAGCGGCATCTTTAATAAAGCGTATATATTATAGCAAATGCGCATACGCCGCGCAAGTAGTTTTTCTAAATTAAGACTAAATTTTCAAAAATGTGACAGAAAAGACCGGGCCGGGGCGCGATCGCCCGCTCGTTTTGCCCCGAAACACAAAAAAGCACCCGAACGGGGTGCTTTTCGGCACATACGGCGCGGCGGATTTATGGCACGAAAAAAGACGCCGATCGGCGTCTTTTTTCTGGAGCGGATTACGGGGATCGAACCCGCCACCTCGACCTTGGCAAGGTCGCGCTCTACCAAATGAGCTAAATCCGCCTGTGGTGCCTCCGGTCGGAATCGAACCAACGACACGGGGATTTTCAGTCCCCTGCTCTACCAACTGAGCTACAGAGGCAAAACTGGCGACCCGGATGGGACTCGAACCCACGACCTCTAGCGTGACAGGCTAGCGTTCTAACCAACTGAACTACCGGGCCCCGAACGTCGCAAGAACGGTATTCCGAACCGGCGACGGAGACTATTATAGCACAGCCCCCCACGCTTGTCAACACCTTTCGGCAAGAATTTTTCAAGTTTTTGCGAAAAGCGCCGTCACGTCGTCGGGGCCGAAATCGTAGGCCGCGCCGCAAAAATGACAGCACACCTCCAACCGCTCCGGCTTGCCCTCGGCCACCTGCTCCGCCAGCATGCCCCGCAGCTTGTCCTCGCCGAGCGAACGCAGCGCCGCCGCGATGCGCTCCCGTGAGCAGGTGCAGCGATAGCCGACCTCCACGGTGTCGAACACGTCGTAGTCGATGCCCGTCATCGCCGTGTCGGCGACGTCCTTCGGGGTCATGCCGCGGTCGAACAGCGCCGAAATGTTGCCGAGCAAAGCGGCGTTTTTCTCGACCCGTTCGGCCACTTCCGGCGCGGCAAAGGGCAGCAGCTGCACCAACACCCCGCCCGCGGCGCGGCAACTGCCGTCTATGTCGATCAGCACGCCGAGCGCACACAGCGTCGGCACCTGCTCGCTGTTGGCGTAATAAGCCGTCAGATCCTCGGCGATCTCACCGCTGACAAGCGGCACCGTGCCGCAGTAGGGCTCTTTGCCGCCCACGTCCTTGACCACGGTCAGCGTGCCCGGCCCCACGGCGCCGCCCACGTCGAGTTTGCCGTTCTTTTTCAGCGGCAGATCGACGCCCGGCTCCTGCACCCAGCCGCGCACGTTGCCCTTGTAATCGGAAACGGCGATCATCTTGCCGAGCGGCCCCTTGCCGCTGACGGTGACGGAGAGCGTGTCCTCTTTTTCGCCCAACATACAGCCCATCATCGAAACGCCGGCCAGCAGTCGGCCGAGCGCCGCCGCCGCGGTGGGCGCGGCGCGGTGGATACGGATGGCTTCGTTCACGATCGCCCGTGCGTCGATCACGTGCACGCGGGCGCTGCCGTCGCGGGTCATGCCCCGCAATATCACGGAATTTTTCATACCTTACCTCGACTTGACGTTACTTTTTGCACACGGCGCTCACGTACCAGCGCTCCGTCGTTTCGTCCGGCGCGGAAAAATCGAGACCGCCGTAAACGGCGACGTCCGCAAAGCCCGCGCGCGTCAGCGCCGCCGTCAGCTCCGCCCGGTCGTAACAGCGCTCGACCTGCTCCTCGTCCGCCCGCTCGTAGCGCCCGTCCTCTCCCCTGCGGAATACCGAGAGGTCAAAGCGGCAAAGCCCCGTTTCTTCGTCGTAGTCGTTCTGCCAGGCGCAAAAACAATCTTCGTCTTCCAGTATATAGGCGTTATCCCCGAAAACGTGCTTGAATTTTCGGGGGGTGTTGACGTCAAAGAGAAAGAGCCCGCCGGGGTCGAGATAGTTGTGCGCCAGCGAAAAGCACTTGTCAAGGTCGCCGTCGCCCGTCAGGTAATTGACGCAGTCCAGCGTGCTGACCACCGCCCCCACCGTGCCGTAGAGTTCAAAGGCGCGCATATCCTGACACAACAGCAGCACGCCGTCAAGCCCCGCCCGCGCTTTGCGCTCGTAGGCCACGGCCAGCATATCGGGGCTGGCGTCCACCCCGATCATGTCGTAGCCCCGCCGCGCCAGTTCCAGCGTCATCGACCCCGTGCCGCAGCCGAGATCGAGCACCAGTTCGGGCTTTATGCCCGCGCGCCTGAAAGCGGCCTCGTAAAAATCGGCGACGGCGGCGTAGGGCACCTCGCCGTTGAGACGGTCGTAAACGGCCGCGAGACTCCCATAGGCGTTCATGGCGACGCTCCTTTCACGTAACTTCTTTTTTATTGTACCCGATCGCGCGGCTCTTGTAAAGAGCCCTTTATGAAAATTCGGCAAAAATGCGGTCGACGTCGCCCGCCCCCATGACCAGCAAAAGGTCGCCCGGCGCCAGCTCCCGCTTGAGGGCCGCGGCAATGGCCGGCAGATCGCCGACGTAGGCCGCCTTTTCCCCGACGGCGGCGGCCAGTTTTTCACCGCTCATGCCGAGCGTTTCCGTCTCCCGCGCGGGGTAGATGTCGGCCACGAAAACGCGGTCGGCCAGGCGCAAAGAGGCGGCAATGGGGTCGAAAAACGCCGCCGTGCGGGAGTAGGTGTGCGACTGGAACACGGCAAAGAGCCGCCCCGCGCCGCCCGCCAGCCCACGCGCCGTGGAAAGCGCCGCCGCGATCTCGTCGGGGTGGTGGGCGTAGTCGTCGTACAGGCGCGCCCCGCCCCACTGACCGCGGTACTCCATGCGCCGCGCCGCCCCCGAAAAGCCGGAAAGCCCCGACAGGATCGCCGTGGCGTCGACGCCGGAGAGGTGCGCGGCGGCGGCCGCTGCCAGCGCGTTCTTTACGTTGTGCACCCCCGGCACGGAAAGGGTCGCCCGCCCGATCACGCCCGTCGGCGCGGCCAGCAGAAAACTGCCCCGACCCCGGTAAAAGGTCAGATCGAGCGGGTGATAATCCGCCGTTTCCGCAAGCCCGAACGTCGAGACGTTGGCGGCCGTTCTGACCGCCTGCAGCGCCGCCTCGTCGTCCGCCCCCGCCAACACCCGGCCGCCCTCGCCGGGCAGCGCGGCAAAACGGGCGAACGCGTCCTGCAGCGCGGCGGGATCGGGATAGGCGTCCACGTGATCGTAGGCGGCGTTCAGCAGCACGGCCAGCGTGGGACGAAAGGCGAGGAACGAGCGCTGATATTCGCACGCCTCAAAGATGAAATCCCGCCCCGTTCCCAGGGTAAACGGCGCGCGATAGCGGCGCATCACCGCCCCGCACACCGCCGTGGGCGACCGGCGCGCCAGGTGAAAGATCTCCGTCAGCCAGGCCGTGACGGTGCTTTTGCCGTGGCTGCCCGCCACACCGATGCGGCAGGGATACGGGCTCATCAGATACGCGAGATATTCCGCCCGCGAGATCAGCGGCAAGCCCTGCGCCGCGGCCGCCGCGTATTCGGGGTTCTCCGGCCCCACCGCCAACGTGTAGACCACCGCCTCGAAACCCGCCAGATGCGCGGCGTCGTGCCCGATGAAAACGGGAATGCCCGCCCGCCGCACGCGCGCCGTATGCTCGTTTTCGACGCGGTCGGAACCCGCGGCATAAAGGCCCCGCCAATGCGTCATCAGGGCCAGCGTGCTCATATGCACCCCGCCGATGCCGATGAAAAACACCCGCCGCACCCCCGCCAACAGCTTCTCAAGGCGCGCCTGCCCGAAACTCGAATTTTGCGTTGCCATGTCAAAGACCCCCGTTTTTTGCAGAATTATGGCCACAAACGTCCTATTTTTGCCCAATTATTCACAAAAATAACACGAATTGTTTGAATACTCGCCACAAATCTATTCTATACTGGTGATGTAAAGAAAATGCCAAACCACCGCGTAAAACAGCAAGGAGGGCCCGAACATGCAGATCACAGATATCAAAATCCGCAAACTTTTTGAAGGCGGCCCCATGAAAGCCGTCGTCTCCGTCACCTTTGACGGGCAGCTGGCCGTGCACGACATCAAGGTCATTCACGCGCGTGACCGTTTCTTCATCGTCATGCCCAGCCGCAAGAACCCCGACGAGACTTTCCGCGACATCGTGCATCCCATCAACGCGCAGTTCCGCACCACGCTGGAGAGCGCCGTGATCGCCGCCTACGAGCAGGCGCTGGCAGAGGAAGCGGCCAAACCCGCCGACGGCGGCGAGACCGCCCCCGAACCCGAACTCACGTACTGAAAAAAGCCCCCGTTCGGGGGCTTTTTTGTGTGAAGTATGCTGCGCGAGCAAAGTGCGCCACGGGCGTGTAAACGGTAAAATGCAGGCCTTCCCATGGCCTTCCCCCACCCGGGGGAAGGGGGACCACGATAGTGGTGGATGAGGGCGACTGACCCAATAGAAAGCAAAAAGCAACGCGCCCTCATTCGTCATGCTGACGCATGACACCTTCCCCCGGGTGGGGGAAGGCCGGTACGCAACGCCGCATGACGGAAGAGAGCAGTAACTTTTCCCTGTTGCGGTTACCCGAACACAGCGGCGCTCGCTGCGCTCGCTTGCTGTCGTTCGACCGCTGCCA
>CAMZFG010000115.1 GCA_947306035.1 uncultured Clostridia bacterium
TGCACGCGGTTACGGGTCAGGCCGGCGGTGTAATCCATCAACTCGGCCACGGCCAGCACCTTGGCGCCTTCCAGCGTCATGCGGCGGGCCATGATCATGCCGATATCGCCGGAGCCGAGGATGACGACTTTTTTACCGACCATCATGTTCTGACGGTTGATCAGGCGCTGCGCCGCGCCCGCGGTGTAAACGCCGGCGGGACGGGTGCCGGGGGTCATGATGGCGCCTCTGGTGCGCTCGCGGCAGCCCATGGCAAGGATAATGCTCTTGCCCTCGGCCACGAACAGGCCGTCTTTGGGGTTGATGCCGGTCACGCAGTGGTCGCCCACTTCGAGGACCATGGTGTCCAGTTTGTACTCAACGCCGAGGTCGAGCACTTCTTTGATGTAGCGACGGGCGTATTCGGGGCCGGTCAGCTCCTCGCCGAACGTCTTAAGACCGAAACCGGGGTGAATGCACTGTTCCAGAATGCCGCCGAGCGAAATATCGCGCTCAACGATCAGCACATTTTCGGCGCCGGCTTTTTTGGCGCCGACAGCCGCGGCAAGACCCGCAGGGCCGCCGCCGACAATGATCACGTCATAAATTTTCTTACTCATCGTTCGTTCCATGCCTTTCTCAAAATTCGGAGTGCTTATCTTGCTTCACCGGTCAGCATTTCGGAACCGGGATCGTTCTTGCGGACTTCTTCGGGAGTGATGCCCAGCTCGCGGGCCAGGATCTCGATCACGCGAGGACCGCAGAAACCGCCTTGGCAGCGGCCCATGCCGGCGCGCAGACGACGTTTGACACCGTCGACGGAACGGGCGCCCAGCGTGCGGTGGATGGCGTCGCAGATCTGGCCTTCGGTCACGGTCTCGCAGCGGCAGATCACGTTGCCGTAGCGGGGATCTTTGGCGACCAGAGCGGCTCTCTCTTCGTTGGTCATCTCGGCAAAGCGAGGCGTGCCGTGACGAATGGGATTGAAGTCGGTCTTGAACTCGGCGTGCATACCGCCCTCGATCATCAGGTCGACCACGTATTTGGCGATGGCCACGGAGCCGGTCAGGCCGGTGGAGCGCACGCCGGAGATGTTGACGTAGCCCTTGAGATCGTCGTAGACGTCGATGTTGAGGCCTTCGGGGTTGCGCTGCGCGCGCAGACCGCTGTACTGGGTGATGGTGTCACGCAGATTGACGTTCGGGATCATCTTGCGCACGTCGGTGGCGATGCTGGCAAGGCCCGCGGCGTTGGTGCTCTTGTCGGTCTTGTCGAGCATATCCTCGGCGGTCGGGCCGACGAGCATGTTGCCGTGCATGGTGGGGCACATCAGTTTGCCCTTGGTGATCTTGGTCGGAATGGGCAGAATGATCATGCCGACTTTGCAGCTGGTGTTTTTGTCCAGAATGTAGAACTGGCCTTTACGGGGCGTGACGTAGTAGTCGTTCTTGCCGACGTACCCGGCCACCTCGTCGCAGTACAGGCCCGCGGCGTTGATGACGTATTTGGTCTCAATGTCGCCGGCAGTCGTCTGCACGGTGGTGACGGCTCCCTCTTCGACCTTGATGCCGGTGCATTTGGTGCCCAGCATGAAATGCACGCCGTTGTCGGCGGCGTTCTCGGCCAGACCGATGCAGAGCAGGAAGGGATCGATGATGCTCTCACGCGGGATATACAGGCCGCCCTTGACCTCGGGATTGAGGTTGGGCTCCATTTTGAGCAGTTGCTCGCCGGTGCGATACTCCACGTCGTACACGCGGTTCATCATGGCTTTGTGCTTCAGGGCGGGCAGTTGCTCGAACTGCTCCTGCGTGAACGCGGGCAGAAGCGCGCCGATGCGCTTGAACGGAATATCCAGTTCAGCGGTGATCTTGTCGTACATCGGGTTGGCCGCCACGACCAGCTGGCTTTCCAGCGTGCCGGGTTTGGCGTCGTAACCGGTGTGGATGATCGCGCTGTTGGACTTGGAACTGTCGCCGCCGAGATCTTCATTCTTCTCGACGACGGTCACGTCCAGTTTGTACTTGGACAGTTCCCGTGCAAGGGCGCTGCCGACGGCGCCTGCGCCAATAATGACAATGTCTGTCTTTTTCATACCTAAACTCCCCTTTTTATATTAAAGCATTCGCTTTCAGAAATTTTGTTTGCCCCAGGCGTTGACCTCGGGGACAAAGTCGTCGTTATCCGTGAACGGATAGAACTTTTTGGAAATGTGCGTGAACGGGAACGCGGTCAGGTTGGAAGAAGCGGGGCCGACTGTGTCTGCCGGGTAAATGAGATCGGTCAGCGGCCCGTAGGAAGCGCGGAACGAGGTGCAGGCCTTGACCACGACCATATCGAAGTTCACGGGGTCGTAGCCGAAGCAGCGATACAGCCCGATGCGGCCGTTGGCGTGGTGACGCGTGGTGACGATCAGAATGGTGTTGCGCACCTGAATGACGGCAGAGGGGCCGAAACTGCTGACGTTGCCTTTGACCATGGACATATCGCCGTCGAACAGCGCCTTGACCTTGCCCTCAAACGCCACGGGCGGATACAGCGTGCTGCACCAGCCGCCCACTTTGTCTTTGATGGGGTTGCCGACGCCGACTTCGCGGCACCGCAGGGCCAGGCCCGGATCGTTGATATACATCAGGGCGCGGACGTCGGATCTCTTTTTCAGAATGTGCGCCAGCACCTGCGCGCTGTCGCCGATGGCGCCGGCGTTGGAAGAATCGGCAAAGTCGTTGAGAACGACGAACTTGCCTGTGGTGTTCTTCTCCGCTATGTCGATGATGGTATCCACGTCGGTCAGGTCGCTCTTGAACGCGTGGCGCATGCCGTACAGGCGCGCGGCAAAATCTTTGGCGACGGCGGCGGCCTTTTCTTTGCTGTCGGCAACGACGACGGCCGAAGAGCCGCCCACGCTGACGTCGAGCCAGGGCTGCATCTGAAATACGGAGAAATCATACAGCGTGCCGTCGGCGATCAGGCGCTTGCCCTCGTTCATGATCTGACAGAACGGTTCCGTGCCCGTGGTATAACCGCTGGCAGGCACGATCATGGGGATCTTGACGTAGGCCATGTAGGGATTGATCTCGCCGCGTGCCATGCGCACGGCAAGCGTGGCGGCGCGCAGGCCGGTCTCGTACATATCGATATGGGGATATTCCTGATAGCCGCAGATGGCGTTGGCGTTCTCCGCCATTTTCTCGGTGATGCAGGAGTGCAGGTCGCAGCCGACCGTGATCACGGCCTTTTCGCCGACCAGGCGGCGTATGGCTTCCAGAATGGTACCCTCGGGGTCTTCACACCGCTCTGCCTGCGCCGCGCCGTGCACCAGCAGTACCACGCCGTCAACGGGCAGATTTTCTTTGATGACGCCGGTCAGATGCTCGATAAAGCGATCCAGCACGGACTGCTCGATGATGGGGCCCGACTGCGAGTTCATGTAACCGCCGGGAACGATCGTAACGCCCGCCTCGGTCAGCACCTTGTAAGCGGCGCTGATCATATCGGTGCTGGCGATCTCGCGCTGATGCGTGGCGGCAAAGTCGATCTCGTCCTGTCCGAACGCCTTGAAATACTGCTCCCAGGTCGTTCTGCCTGGCGTAAAAGAGTTGACTTCTTCGTGAAAACCGGCCAAAATGAATTTCATGTAAAGGATCACCGTACCTTTCTATATAAGATCGGCCGCTTGATTACCACTTTGTATTATTGCATATTAAATTCCCTTTGTCAAGAGTTTGCGGCAATTTTTCTCGCGTTTTTTCATAAAAACCCCTCAAATTATCCTAAAAAGTCAACACTCCGCCCCGAAAGGAAAACCGCCGCTTTTTCGTGCGCACGAAAAAAAGCGAAACTTGTCACAAAACCCCAAAAAAACATGTTGACTTTTTTGGAATACTGTGCTACAATAGGGGGCACGACAGCCAAACAGCCGCCGAGAAGGAGGAAAAAAACGCTATGCTGACGTCAGAACGGCAACGCATGATCAAAGAACAAGCCCTGAAAGTCGGTGAGGTATCCATTTCCGAACTGGCGCGAAAATACAACGTTTCCATTGAAACGATCCGGCGCGACATCAACATTCTTTCCGAGAAAAATCTGCTCAAAAAGGTGCGCGGCGGCGCCGTGCCCATTCGTTTTTCGGTGCGTGAGGACGCCTACGATATCCGGTATCGCAAGAACCAGGCCGGCAAGACCGCCATCGGCGAATACATTGCCTCTTACCTGATCGAGGACAACGACAACATTGCCCTGTCGGGCGGCAGCACCATGGAGATCATGGCAAGTTCCATTGCGGGCAAACGCAACCTGCTGGTCGTGACCAACTCTTTCAACATCGCCACCATTCTGCAAAACCGCATTCAGCAAAACGCCTTTACGGGCGAAGTCATCATGCTCGGCGGTCTGGTGCGCTCCGACGAGCATTGCACCGTCGGCTCCATCGCGGTCGAAATGCTGAAAAAGTTTACGTTCAACAAAGCGTTTCTCGGCGTTTCCGCCCTTTCGGGCCGCGACCTGATGACCTCGAACATTGAGGAAGGTATCATCATGTCCGCCATGATCGACCACTCCCGCTTCTGCTGCGTGGCGGCCGATTCCAGCAAATTCGACATTCGCTCGACCTA
>CAMZFG010000116.1 GCA_947306035.1 uncultured Clostridia bacterium
TCTTCATCTCGCTTTTGCGCAAGTTTATCCCCAAAGAGACGCGCATTGCCGCCTTTATCGTCATCATCTCCGGCTTTGTGACTATGGTCGAACTCTTGATGAAGGCCTTTGTCTACTCGCTCTATCAGTCGCTCGGCATCTTCATCCCGCTGATCGTGGTCAACTGCATCATTCTGGCGCGGGCAGAGGCCTACGCCTCCAAAAACAAACCTCTGCCGTCCTTTGTCGACGGTCTTGCGATGGGTCTCGGCTTCACCTTTGCCCTGATCCTCGTTTCCACCGTGCGCGAGATCCTCGGCAACGGCACCATCTGGGGTTTCCCGATCCTCGGTCGGCACTACGCCCCGGCGCTGCTGCTCGTCATGCCGGCGGGCGCGTTCCTGACGCTCGGGTTCGTCATTGCCGCCGTGCAAAAGATCCGGCAGACGCGTGAAGAAAAAGCGCACGTCGCCAAAATGTCCGCCTATACGGGAGAGGAGGATGAAGCATGAGTTTCGGTCAGGTGTTGCTCCTGATGTTCACCGCCATTCTGGTGGAGAACTTCATCTTTTCCAAATTCTACGGCTGCTGCCCGTTCCTCGGCGTGTCCGATAAGCCGGATACCGCCCTCGGCATGGGTCTTGCCGTCACCTTCGTCATGACGCTTTCGGGCGCCGTGACCTGGGCCGTCTATCATTTCCTGCTCGCGCCCTTGCACCTTGAATACCTCAAAACGGTGGCGTTCATTCTCGTCATCGCGGCGCTGGTGCAGTTTATCGAAATGTTCCTCAAGCGCTTCATTCCCGCGCTGTATTCGGCCCTCGGCATCTATCTGCCGCTCATCACCACCAACTGCGCGGTGCTGTCGGCGGCGCTGCTTGCCATTCAGAACGATCTGCCTTTCGTCGGCGCCGTGGCGTTCGGTTTTGCCTCGGCTCTCGGCTTTACGCTGGCGATCGTGGTGTTTGCCGGCGTGCGCGGCCGGTTGGAGTTTTCCGACCCGCCCCGCGCCTTCCGCGGCTTCCCGATCACGCTGATCGCGGCGGGCCTGCTCGCCATGGCGTTTGCCGGCTTTGCCGGCGTGCGCCTGTAAGGGGGTGGGGAATATGACTGCTTCCGCTATCCTGATCCCCGCCGCCATTTTGGCGGGCCTCGGCGTGTTCTTCGGCATTCTTCTGGCCATTGCGGCCAAAGTGTTTGCCGTCAAAGTCGACGAGCGCGTGCCAAAAGTGCGTGAATGCCTGCCCGGCGCCAACTGCGGCGGCTGCGGCTACTCCGGCTGCGACGCGCTGGCCGCGGCCATCGTCAAGGGCGAAGCGCCCTGCAGCGCCTGCACCGTGGGCGGCAACGCCGTTGCCAAACAGATCGGCGACATCATGGGCGTGGCCGTTGCCAAAAAGCAGCGCATGCGCGCGCAGGTCATGTGCTCCGGCGGCGATCTGGCCATCAAAAAGTACATCTACGAGGGCGCGCCCGACTGCATCGCGGCCGCCAAACTCGGCGGCGGCGACAAACTGTGCCCCTACGGCTGCATCGGTCTCGGCACCTGTGCCGCCACCTGCCCGTTCGGCGCCATCTCCATCGTAAACGGTGTGGCCGCCGTTGACTACCGCAAGTGCGAGGGCTGCGGCGCCTGCGTGGCGGCCTGCCCCAAAAAGATCATCAAACTCATCCCGTTCGAGAGCGCTCACTGGGTCGGCTGTATGTCGAAAGACAAGGGCGCTTCGGTCGTCAAGGAGTGCCGCGCCGGCTGCATCGGCTGCAAGCAATGCGAGCGGGTGTGCGAGGCGGGCGCCATCACCGTCACCGACGGCCTTGCCTCCATCGACTACGCCAAATGCGTGGATTGCGGCAAATGCGTCGAAAAGTGCCCGCGCCACATCATCTGGTCTGCCAAACGGCAGGAGGGCGGCGGCCTGGTCATCACCCACACCGGCGTCAAATAATTTTCACACAGCCGCCGCGCACACTTGCGCGGCGGCTTTTTTTGTGTTACAATCAAATAAGAAGGGAAGTGACCGCATGAAAAAATACCGCCTCTCCGTCGGGCTTGACGTGGACGATATCCTCTACGACTGCAACGCCTACGCGCTGACGAAACTGAACGAAAAATACAACTACGATCCGCCCCTGACGGCCTACGACATCAAGGCCTGGGGGCAGAATGGCAGTCCCGTCGACGAGCGCCTTGCCTACTTTACGGATCCCGCTTTCGTGGCCGAACAGCCCCTTTTGCCGGGCGCCGCCGAATTCGTGCGCGAACTCTCCCGCCAGGCCGACGTCTTTTTCGTCACCGCCGTGCCGCCCGCCTGCATGTCGGCGCGCGCCCTGCGCCTGACGGCCGATTTTCCCTACGTGCCGGAGGATCATATCCTCATCGGCGCGCACAAAGACTTGGTCGAACTCGATATGCTGCTCGACGACGGCGCGCACAACATCGAGCACACCCCCGCGACCTACCCGGTGCTGTTCCGCAAACCGTGGAACACCCACCTCTCGGGCGTTCTCTCGGTCAATTCCTACGACGATTTTCTTCATTTAGTTAAAATGGTGCGCCACGCCTTCGTGGCCGAAAAGCCCGACCTGCGCGACGGCGGGGCGCTGTGCCTGGTCGGCCCCACGGGCAGCCGCAAAAACGAGATCGCCCGCCAACTCGCCGGGAAAGAGGGATTTGTCAAGCCCGCCACCGCCACCACCCGGCCGCGCCGCGCGGACGAGAAGAAAGGGGACTACCGCTTTCTCACCGAACGGCAGTTCATCAAAGAGGCCGAGGCCGGCGCGTTTCTCGAGACCACGGTCTACGGCGGCTATCACTACGGCACGGCGGCCGCCGATCTCGACGAGATCATCAACGGGCAAAAGGCCGTGGCGGTCATTCCCATCGATATCTGCGGCGCGCTTTCCCTCAAAAACCGTTACCGCAAACGGGCGCTTCTGGTCTTTTTGCATCGCGAAAAAGCCGCCGTCGTCTACGACATCGTCTCCCGCGATATGCCGCCCGAAGAGAAAACGGGGCGCATCCTCTCTCTCGCGGCGGAATACCGCAACGAGGAACTGTGCGACCTGACCGTCGAGGCCGACGACGAAAACGCCGCGGCGCGCATCGCCGCCGCCTGCGGCAAGTGAAATTTTATTCATTCACGATGAATATATGCAGCCGAAACGGCAGGGAGCGCATCGCCCCCTGCCGTTTCTTTCGTTTCATTTTGTCCTGTTTGCGCCGCGCGTTCCGCCGCTTTTTGGCCGATGTATCGTCAAATGTGCCAAAACGGCCGCTGCCTGCCCGTACAGGAAGCATAAATATTCACAAACTTGCAAAAAAGGGGTTGACAAATGAATATTTATGCGATACAATAGCCACATCACAGGGGAACACCCCGCACAATCGAAAGGAAAATATCATGAAAAAACTGCTTGCTCTCGTGCTGGCCGCGCTGCTGTGCGCCGCCTGCCTCGTTGCTTTCGCATCCTGCAAAAAGAAAGGCGACGCCGACGGTGACGAAGCCGCCGCGCCCGTGGTCAAGGTCATCAACGTACCGCTGACCGAAGAAGAATACGCCTTTGCCGTGGCAAAGGGCAACACCGCTCTTCTGGCGCAGCTCAACGCCTACCTGACCAAGATCAAAGACAACGGCACCTTTACCGCCATTGTCAACAAGTATTTCGGTGACGGCACGCCCACCGCGGTGACCTCGGCCTCTTCCAAAAAGACCGACGGCACGCAGCTGATCGTGGCCACCAACGCCGCCTTTGCTCCCTTTGAGTACAAAGAGGGCGTCAACTACTACGGCATCGATATGGAGATCATGGCCGGCTTCGCGCAGGAGATCGGCAAAGAACTCTACATCGACAACATGAACTTTGACGCGGTCTGTCTCTCCGTTTCCGCCGCCGGCGGTTCGTATGAAGACGAGAACGGCCAGACGGTCAACGTGACCGGCGGCATTTGCGACGTGGCCGCCGCGGGTCTGACCGTGACCGATGTCCGCAAACAAACGCTCGACTTCACCGCTTCCTACTACAACGCCTCGCAGATGCTGATCGTCAAGAACGACAACACCGAGTTCGACGCCTGCACCACCGGCGAGCAGATCGAGACCATTCTCAAAGCCAAAACGACGGCCACCAAGGTCGGTGCGCAGAGCGGCACCACCGGTTTCTTCTACTGCAAGGGCGACGAGGACTGGGGCTTTGACGGCTTCCCGTTCACCACGGTCGGTTACACCACCGGCGCCCTGGCCGTGCAGGATATCCTCAACGGCAACCTCAACTACGTCATCATCGACGAAGGCCCCGCCAAAGCCATCGTGGCCAACGTCAACGCCGCCAACTGACGGCCGTCGTCAACAGGGGAGAGCACGCTCTCTCCCCTGTTTTGCGTTCGGAGCAGATCATAAGGACAAGGGTCTATGAAAGCATTTTTCAAAAAACATTGGATGGACGTGCTGGTGATCGCCGCCGTCGTGGGGTTGCTGGTCTTCGGCGGCGCCGAGATCGGCGAGCGCTTCCGCTTTGCCAAAAAGTGGGCCATCTTCACCCGCTACTTCATCAAGAACAAGGGCTACCTTGAGTTTCTCACCGGCGTCAAGAACACGGCGCTGATCGCCG
>CAMZFG010000117.1 GCA_947306035.1 uncultured Clostridia bacterium
GTGGCGCTGGTCGCCGCGGCGGTCAGCTGCTTTCTGGTGCCGCCGGACAGGGAATACCTCTCCTACATCGACTATAAGACGATCGCGTGCCTGTTTGCCACGCTGGCGGTGGTGTGCGCCCTGCGCAACGTCATGTTCTTCACCATCCTCTCGCGCCGCGTGGTGCGGGTGGCGGGCAACCTGCGGGCGCTGGCCGTCGCGCTGGTGGTCATCACGTTCGTCGGCTCCATGCTCATCGCCAACGATATGGCCCTCATCACCTTTCTGCCGCTCGGCTACCTCGCGCTGTCGGTGACGGGGCAGGAAAAGCACAGCGCCTATATCTTTATCCTGCAGAATATCTCGGCCAACCTCGGCGGTATGCTGACGCCGTTCGGCAACCCGCAGAACCTCTACCTCTATTCGCATTTCAACATTCCGACGGGCGAGTTCATGCGCATCATGCTGCCGCCGTTTTTGTTGGCGGTAGCCATGCTGATCGCCTGCTGTCTGCCCCTGCCCGCCGAAAAACTGCGGGTGGACGAGCAGGTGCCAAAACCCCTGCCGCCCATTCGCACGGCGCTGTATCTCGTGCTGTTCCTGCTGTCGATTTTAGCGGTCTTTCGCGTGCTGCCGTACCCCGCCGTGGCGGCGCTGGTGCTGGTCGCGCTGCTGATCGCCGACCGCGCGGCGCTGGCGGCCGTCGACTATCCGCTGCTTCTGACGTTCGTGCTGTTCTTTATCTTTGCCGGCAACCTCTCGCGCCTTGATGCGGTGCGCGGCCTGGCGGCGGGCCTTTTGGAAAAAAGCACGCTGCTCGTCTCCGTGGCGTCCTGCCAGGTCATCAGCAACGTGCCCTCGGCCATTCTGCTCTCGCGCTTTACGGGCAATTACAGGGAACTGCTGCTCGGCGTCAACATCGGCGGCACGGGCACGCTCATCGCCTCGCTGGCCAGTCTCATCACCTACAGCGAATATAAGGTGCTGTACCCGCACGACGGGCGGCACTATATGCGCGTGTTCGTGCTGATGAACCTGTTGTTCCTCGCGGTGCTGACCGCGGCGGCGTTCTTCTTTTTCAAATAAAAAGCCCCCCGACGGGGCGCGTTTTGGAGGCAATATGGAACCGATCTCCTATAGACAGGTGCGCCTGACGGGCGGCTTTTGGAAAGCCAGACAGGACGTGCTGCGCCGATCGACGGTATGGGCCGTGTACGACCGTTTCGTCGAGACGGGACGCTTTGCCGCTTTCCGGTGCGACTGGAAAGAGGGCGACCCGCAAAAGCCCCACTTTTTTTGGGACTCGGACGTGGCCAAATGGCTGGAGGGCGCGGCGTATCTGACCGCCGTGCGGCGCGAGCCGAAGCTGGAAAAGATCGTGGACGACACGGTAGCGCTGATCGAGAAAAATCAGGGCGCCGACGGCTACTTCAACATTTATTTCACCGTGGTGGAGCCGGAAAACCGCTTTACCGACCGCGGCAAACACGAACTGTACTGCGCGGGGCACCTGATGGAGGCGGCGGTGGCTTACTTCGAGGCCACGGGCAAGCGCAGATTTCTTGACCTGATGTGCCGCTATGCCGACTGCATTTACGAGCGGTTTTACGTGCGGCGCGACACGGGTTTTACCACGCCGGGGCACGAGGAGATCGAGCTGGCGCTGGTGCGGCTGTACGAGGCCACCGGCACCGAACGGTATCTGGCGCTGGCAAAGTTTTTCATCGACCGGCGGGGCGAGCAGGGGGAAGAGAATATCTGCGGCTTTCCGCCGAACTACGGCCAGTCGCACCTGCCGGTGCGCCGCCAGACCGAGGCGGTGGGGCACGCGGTGCGGGCCGCGTATCTCTACTGCGGCATGGCCGACGTGGCGCGGCAGACGCACGACGACGAGTTGCGCGCGGCGTGCGAAACGCTGTTCGACGACGTTGTGACGCGCAAAATGTATATCACGGGCGGCATCGGCGCCACCGCGAGCGGCGAGGCGTTCGGGGGGCCCTACGATCTGCCGAACGCGACGGCATACAGCGAGAGCTGCGCCGCCATCGGGCTGGCGCTGTTTGCCCGGCGCATGCTGCGCTTCGGCCCGGACGGTAAATACGGCGACGTGATCGAGCGCGTGCTGTACAACGGCTTTCTGTCTTCCACCTCGCTCGACGGGCGGGCCTTCTTTTACGAAAATCCGCTCGCGATCGTACCGGAACTGGCGCGGCGTGACGACAGCGTCAGGGCGGAACAGCGCCTGCACCTGCCCGCAACGGAGCGGCAGGCGGTGTTCGACTGCTCCTGCTGCCCGCCCAACATCGTGCGCTTTTTAGCCTCGCTCGGCGACCTGGTCTGCGGCGAGGACGAGGAGACGCTGTACGTGCATCAATATATGACCGGCACCGTCGCGTTTCGCCAAAAGGGCGGGGAACGGGTGCTGAAAATGACGACCCGTTACCCCGAAAGCGGCCGTGTGACGCTGACGGTCACGGGCGGTGACGCCAACGTTGCCGTGCGCGTGCCGTGGTGGTGCGAAAAGCCCTTTGAAACGGTGCGGGGCTACGCCTACTTTTCCGTCAGGGAAAACGTGCCGCTGACCCTGGACTTCGGTATGCCGGTGCGCCTTGTCGCCGCAGATCCCCGCGTTTTTGCCGACGCGGGCCGCTGCGCCGTTATGCGCGGGCCGGTGGTCTACTGCATGGAGAGCCACGACAACGAGGCGCCGCTTTGCGACGTGCGCCTTGACAGGCGCGCTGCCTTCCGTGTGGGCAGGCATCCCACGCTGCCCGTGCCGCAGCTGACGGTGCGCGCGTGGCAGAGACCCGTGCAGGACGCGCTGTATGCCGTGCGGCGGGATGACTTTGTGCCGACCACGGCGGTGCTGATACCCTATTACGCCTTTGCCAACCGCGGCACCGCGGCCATGCAGGTATGGCACTTGACCAGGTAGAGCGGGATCGCGCCTCGCGCCGCCCCGTGCCTTCCGTTGAGGGGCGCGCTTTTGCGCCGGGCATTGCTTTTTTGCGCGCTGTCTGCTATAATAGAAGTACGGCCAAGCCGAAAAGAAAAGGAGAATGAATATGGCAAGAATTGTTTTGAACGAGACCAGTTACCATGGCGCGGGCGCCATTCGCGAGATACCCGGCGAACTCAAAAGCAGGGGGCTGAAAAAAGTTTTTGTGTGCTCCGACCCCGATCTGGTCAGGTTCGGCGTGACCAAAAAAGTGCTGGACGTGCTGGATGAGGCGGGCATTGCCTACTCGCTCTATTCCAATATCAAGGCAAACCCCACTATTGAAAACGTGCAAAGCGGCGTGGCGGCCTTCAAGGCGGCGGCGGCCGACAGCATCGTGGCCATCGGCGGCGGCTCCTCGATGGATACCGCCAAGGCGGTGGGCATCATCATTGCCAACCCCGCGTTTGCCGACGTGCGCTCGCTGGAGGGCGTGGCTCCCACCGAAAAGCCGAGCGTGCCGATCATTGCCGTGCCCACCACGGCGGGTACCGCGGCCGAAGTGACCATCAACTACGTCATCACCGACGTGGAGAAAAAACGCAAATTCGTGTGCGTGGACGTGCACGACATCCCCGTTGTGGCGGTGGTCGACCCCGACATGATGGCCACCATGCCGAAGGGCCTGACGGCCGCGACCGGTATGGACGCGCTGACGCACGCCATCGAGGGCTATATCACCAAGGGCGCCTGGGAGATGACGGATATGTTCCATCTCAAGGCCATCGAACTGATCGCCAAGAACCTGCGCGGCGCGGTGCAGAACACCAAAGAGGGCCGTGAGGGCATGGCGCTGGGCCAATACGTGGCGGGCATGGGCTTCTCCAACGTGGGCCTCGGCATTGTGCACTCCATGGCGCACTCGCTCGGCGCGGTGTACGACACGCCCCACGGCGTGGCCAACGCCATTCTGCTGCCGACCGTGATGGAATATAACGCGGAGGCCACCGGCGACAAGTACCGCGATATCGCCAAAGCCATGGGCGTGGAAGGCACCGAAAAAATGACCCGGGAAGAATACCGCAAGGCGGCCGTCGACGCGGTGCGTCAACTCGCCGTTGACGTGGGCATCCCGCAGGATCTCAAAGCCATCGTCAAAGACGAGGACGTGGACTTTTTGGCGCAGTCCGCCATGGACGACGCCTGCCGCCCCGGCAACCCCAAAGACCCCACGCTGGAAGACATCAAAGCCCTGTATCGCAAACTGATGTAACAAGGCGGGGCAAGGCGACGCTTGCGGTGCCTTGCCCCTTTTTTCCGAATGGAAGAGGTAAGATATGAACGAGAATATCACAAAACGCAACGATCTGCTCCAAAAAAAGGTCATCGAGGGACTTGCCTCGCGCAACATGACGGGGTACTATGCAAAAGACAAAGAGCAGGCGCTCTCTCTGGCGCTCTCGCTGATCCCGAAAGGGAGCAGCGTGACCATGGGCGGCGCGATGAGCGTGCAGGAGATCGGTCTTGCCGCCGCCGTCAGATCGGGCGACTACCGCTTTATCGACCGGCACGCCTACGCTGACCCGCGGCAGGCGCTGCTCGCCTGTTACGGCGCGGACGTGTTCCTTTCGAGCG
>CAMZFG010000118.1 GCA_947306035.1 uncultured Clostridia bacterium
TTGGGGCGCAGCGGGTCGCGGTTGAAGATATTGCCCTTTTCGTAGGGGCTGATATGCACGCCGAGCGCAAAGATCTCGCCGTTCTTGAACGTGCAGTAGGAGTCCTTGAGATTGACGGAGCCGGCCCGGATGCTTTTGACCTCGGTGCCGAACAGTTCCACGCCCGCCTCGATCTTTTCCTCTATGAAATAGTCGTGAAAGGCCTTTTTGTTTTGCGCGGCCACGCGCACGGTTTTCTTTTCCATATTTCCCTCTTTTACGGTTTTTTGCAATGCGAACAGGCGCGCACGGCGCCCGCGCTCTCGGCCGTTCTGACGGTGCCGCTTTCCACCGTCTCTCTGTCTTTGATATAGGCGCAGTTACGATCTAGGTGATACACCTCGCTGCCCGCGATCCAGTAGCAGGGCGTGTCGGGCGTGACGCGGGCGGCCTCCTCGGCGGCGGCGTTTTCGGCCGCAAGTTCCGCCTGCTTTTTCGCCACGCCGTCAGCATCGAGCGCCTCGCCGCCGTCAAAATCGCCCCGGTGGCGGCAAGCGACCGACGAAAGGATCAAAAGGGCGCATAACGGTATTAAAAACAGGCGTTTTATCATGCTTCCTCCAACAGGCGTTCGAGCAGGCCGCGGCGCGCCGTGGCGTATTCGTACGCCTTTTTGTAGTCGTCGTTTTGCCGACAGCACAGATCCAGGTCGCCGAACAGTTCGTACAGCAGCACGCCCACGCCGAGATCCTGCCGGTTGAGCAGCGTTTCAAGCGCCTTTTGCGCCTCGACCGTGGCGCCCTGCTTCATTTGGCACAGCGCGCGCACGCGGGCGGCGTAGAGCGTGTCGCCGGTGCGGGTCAGATAATGCTCGACCTCGCCCATGCGCTCGCCCTCAAAGGCCTCGATCGCCATGTGGTAGGCGGTGAAATCGTCGCTCTCACAGCGGGCGTTCTCCACCTCGTCCTCTTCCAGCACGTCGGAAGAAAACGTAGGCGACAGCGAGGCAAGGTAACGGAAATACACACCTGCCGCCGTCCGCATCCAGTCGGTCTCGTAACGCGTTTCCGCCGCGGCGGTCAATGCCCTGTCGAACCCGGCGGCCGCCCGGCGCAGACGCCCTTCCGCAAACGAGGCGCGCGCCAGCCGGAATTCGCACTCGGCTCGCAGGAGCGAGAGTTCGTCGTCGGCAAACGGCCCGACGCCCGAAAGCACCGCGAGGCACCCCGCGTCGTCGCCCTCGGCAAGTGCGCGTCGGACGTTGGGCATGGCCATCATCTTGCGATAGGCGCCCTCGTCGCCCTCTTCGCACAAGAGATACCCCACCGGCACGCCGAGACGGTCTGCCAGATAGCAAGCCGTCGGCAGCGACGGCAGCGCCGTGCCCCGTTCGATGCAGCACAGCATATTGCGGGTGATGTGCTCGCCCGCAAGGTCTGCCTGCGTCATCATTTTGGAAAGGCGCAGCTGCCGTATCTTTTCGCCCACGTTCATGGTACTCTCTCCTTTGTCGGTAAATCTGATTTACATTATAGCACGGGTGGCAGCGTTTGTCAAGCCCTTCCGACCGCAAAATGCGACCGCCGGCGACCGGAATTGACCCCTTGACGGTATCAAAAAACCGCGCACCCGGAAAACCGGGTGCGCGGGGATGTCAGACGCGATCAGAGGCCGCGTTTGACGTACTTGGTGTGCAGCACTTCGTGTGCCTTGTGGCTGTTGGGCGAACCGAAGAAGTCGCGGTACAGCTGCATGACCTCGGCGTTGTCCTGCGAGTAGCGCAGGTCGGAGGCCGCGTCGGCTCTGTAGAGGATGCCGGCGCGCACGGCGCGCAGGTCGATGGCGGCACGCACGGAAGCGGGCTGGTAGGGCTGACCGCCGCCGTTGACACAGCCGCCGGGGCAGGCCATGATCTCGATGAACTGCAGGTTGAGTTCGCCGGAGCGGACTTTGTTCAGCAGTTCGCGGGCATTCTTGGTGCCGGAAGCGACGCCCACGTTGACGGTGAGATCACCGAGTTTGTAGGAAGCCAGCTTGACGCCCTCGACGCCGCGCACTTCGGGAAAGTCGACTTGCTCGAGTTTTTTACCGAGGATGATCTCGGCGGCATAGCGGAGAGCCGCTTCCATCACGCCGCCGGTCGCGCCGAAGATGGCGCCCGCGCCGGAACCGCGGGAGAACGGCGTATCAAACTTTTCGTCGGCCAGGCCGCGGAAGTTGATGCCGGCGCGCTCGATCATGCGGCCGAGTTCACGGGTGGTGATGGCAACGTCCACGTCGGGAACGCCAGCGGCGCTCTGGTTGGGACGGCCCACCTCAAACTTTTTGGCGGTGCAAGGAATGGCGGAGACGAAGAAGATATCCTTGGGATCGATGCCCTCGCGCTGCGCGTAGTAGGTCTTCATCACGGCGCCGAACATTTGCTGGGGCGACTTGCAGGTGGAGAGGTTGTCGGTGAATTCCGGGAAATAGTGCTCGCAGTACTTGATCCAGCCGGGCGAGCAGGAGGTGATGAGCGGCAGAGGCCCGCCGTTCTGCACGCGGCCGATCAGCTCGGTCGCTTCTTCGATGATGGTCAGGTCGGCGGTGACGTTCATATCGAACACGCCGTCAAAGCCGAGGCGACGGATGGCGGCGACCATTTTGCCCTCGGTGTCGGTGCCGGGCTCGTAGCCGAAGCATTCGCCGATCTGGGCGCGCACGGAAGGCGCGGTGCAGATATACACCTTTTTGGTCGGGTCGGCCAGCGCCTCGAACACCTTGTCTGTGTCGTCTCTCTCGTGGAGAGCGCCGGTGGGGCAAGCCACGATGCATTGACCGCAGTTGACGCAGGAGGTCTCGGCAAGCGGCATATCCATGGCGGTACCGATCTCGGTATCAAAGCCGCGGTTGTTGGCGCCGATCACGCCGATGCCCTGCACGTTGCGGCAGGCGGCCACACAGCGGCGGCACAGAATGCACTTGCTGTTGTCGCGGACGATGGAGGGAGAGGAGGTATCCTGCCGGGATTCGGTCTTGGCGCCCTTGAAGTGGTTCTCGTCAACGCCGTATTCCTGGCACAGTTTTTGCAGTTCGCAAGTGGTGGAACGCACGCAGGACAGGCACTCTTTGTTGTGGTTGGAAAGCAGCAGTTCCAGGTTCATCTTGCGGGATTTGATGATCTTCGGCGAGTTGGTGACCACGCTCATACCCTCGGTGACGGGGTAGACGCAGGCGGTGACCATGCGGGCCGGCCCGAGGGCGGGGCCGCGCATTTCCTGCACCTCGACCAGGCAGATGCGGCAGGCGCCGATCTCGTTGATCTCTTTGAGGTAGCAGAGGGTGGGAATTTCGATGCCGGCCTGTTTGGCGGCGTCCAGCACGGTGGAGCCGGCGGGCACGGAAACGGGCATGCCGTTGATTTTAAGATTGACCATGTTTTCCATTGACTTCTCTCCCCTTTCTTATTCCTTGACGATGGCCTTGAACTTGCAGGTGGCCATGCAGGCGCCGCACTTGACGCACTTTTTGGGGTCGATGGCGTAGGCGGGCAGTTTTTTGCCGGGCGCCACGTAGTCGGTCTTGCTGATGGCGTCGGCCGGGCACTGTTTGGCGCACTGGCCGCAGCCGAAGCACTTGTCGGCGACGATCTTGTAGGTGATCAGTTTCTTGCACACGCCGGCAGGGCACTTTTTGTCCTTGATGTGAGCGATGTACTCGTCACGGAAGTAGCGCAGGGTGGAAAGCACCGGGTTCGGCGCCGTTTGACCGAGACCGCAGAGAGACGCAGATTTGATGTAAAGCGCCAGTTCTTCAAGGCGATCGAGGTCTTCCATTTCGCCGTTGCCGGAGATGATCTTGTCGAGGATCTCAAGCAGGCGGCGGGTACCCACGCGGCAGGGCGTGCACTTGCCGCAGGATTCGTCGACCGTGAACTCGAGGAAGAAGCGGGCGATGTCGACCATGCAGGTATCCTCGTCCATGACGATGAGACCGCCGGAACCCATCATGGAACCGATGGCGATCAGGTTGTCATAGTCGATGGGCGTGTCGATGAGGGAGGCGGGAATGCAGCCGCCGGAAGGACCGCCGGTCTGCGCGGCTTTGAACTTTTTGCCGTTCGGAATGCCGCCGCCGATGTCCTCGATGACTTCGCGCAGCGTGGTGCCCATGGGGATCTCGATCAGGCCGGTATTGGTGATCTTGCCGCCGAGGGCGAACACCTTGGTGCCCTTGGACTTTTCGGTGCCCATGGAGGCGAACCACTGGGGCCCTTTGAGGATGATCTGGGCGATGTTGGCATAGGTCTCAACGTTGTTGAGGATGGTGGGCTGACCGAACAGACCTTTGATGGCCGGGAACGGAGGACGGGGACGCGGCTCGCCGCGTTTGCCCTCGATGGAGGTCATCAGCGAAGTCTCTTCGCCGCAGACGAAAGCGCCGGCGCCGAAGCGGAGCGAAATATCAAAGGAGAAGTCGGTACCGAAGATATTTTTACCGAGCAGGCCTTTTTCATGCGCCT
>CAMZFG010000119.1 GCA_947306035.1 uncultured Clostridia bacterium
CGAGCGCGTGCTTTTTGTCGTTCCGGCGGCGTTTGAGGGCAGAACGGTGCGCGATTTTCTGCGTGCCCGCGGCGTTTCGGCCGCCCTTTTGTCGCGCCTGAAACAGCGGGAGAACGGCATTTTGCTCTGCGGCACGCGCGTCACGGTGCGGGCGCTATTGCACGCGGGCGACGTGCTGGAACTGGCCGTTGAGGACGAGCGCGCCAACGAGCGCATCCTGCCCGCCGACCTGCCTTTTGAGATATTGGCCGAAACGCCGGATTACGTTGCCGTCAACAAGCCGGCGGGCATGCCCACGCACCCCTCGCACGGCCACTTTTCCGACACCTTGGCCAACGCTATGATGCATTTTTACAAGGATCAACAGCCGCCTTTTTGCCCCCGCTTCGTCAATCGGCTGGACAGGGGCACGTCGGGCGTGGTGCTGACGGCGCGGCACGCCCTGTCGGCCGCCGTGCTCTCGCGTGCCATGGCGGCGGGCCAAATGAAAAAAACGTATTTTGCCGTGGCAGAGGGAACGCTGACCGCGCCGCGAACGATCGAGACCGGCATCCGGCGGCGGCAGGAAAGTATCATTTATCGCGAGGCCTGCGCACCGGACGAGGGCGACCGCGCCGTGACGCGCGTCACGCCCCTTTATACGGCCGATGGTTTGACGCTGCTTGCCTTGACGCCCGAAACGGGCCGCACGCACCAGTTGCGGGTGCATCTGGCTTTCGTCGGCTGCCCGCTGTACGGCGACGGGCTGTACGGCCGTGAGCAAGCCGACTTCGACCGCCCCGCGCTGCACGCGGCAAAACTGTCGTTTCCGGACCCCGTTACGGGGGATATGGTCAAAATCTGCGCTCCGCTGCCGCCCGATCTTTGTCGCCTGATCCAAACGCGCATGGGCAGTCGGGCGCTTGAGATCGCCCTGCGTTTCTGCGCGCCGTAACGCCGCGTGCGTAAAACCCCGCTGTGACCGTCGGCGGGGCTTTTTCATATACTGCCACCGAATGACTTTGGCGTGCGGGGGTGCTGTATGGAAAAGATCATGGTGCGCGGCGGAAAACCGCTGTTTGGCGAGGTCACGGTGGGCGGCAGCAAAAACGCCGCGCTGCCCGTTCTGTTTGCCGGCATTCTCACGCGCGACACCTGCGTGTTCGCCAATTTGCCGCGCGTCAGCGACGTGCTGTGTACCCTCAAGATCCTGCGCTGTCTCGGCGCCCGCGTGTTCTTTTACAGCAACGGCGACGTGGCGGTGGACTACCGCGATATGCACGCCGGCACGCCGCCGCTGGAACTGACGGGCGGCATTCGCGGCTCGGTCTATCTGCTCGGCGCCCTGCTCGGCCGCTTCGGGCGCGCTTCGCTCGCGGGGGCGGGCGGCTGTAATTTCGGTGCGCGCCCCATCGACCAGCATTTGCGCGGTTTTTCGCTGCTCGGCGCCGAACAGACGATGGAGCAGGGCACGCTGACGCTGACCGCCAAATCTCTGACCGGCTGCACCATCGAACTGGCCATGCCATCCGTCGGGGCCACCGCCAACCTGATGATGGCGGCCACCGCCGCGGCGGGGGAGACAGTCATCGGAAACGCGGCGGCCGAGCCGCACGTGGCCGCGCTTTCTGATTTCCTCACGGCGGCGGGCGCAGACGTTCGCGGTATTGGCACGGGAACGGTGCGCGTTTTCGGCGGTACGCCCCTGCACGGGTGCCGCTATACCGTCATTCCGGACATGATCGAGGCAGGCACGTATCTCGCCGCGGTCATGGCCGCGGGCGGCGCGGTGACGGTGCGCGACGTGCTGCCGCTGCACCTCGGCGCGGTGCTGGAAACGTTGGCGGATATGGGCGCCGAACTGAAAGTGACCGCCACCACCGTGCGCCTGACGGCGCCTGCCGCCTACGACTGCGCGCATCTGGTCACGGGGCCGTACCCCGCCTTTCCCACCGATCTGCACCCCCAGTTTGCCGCCCTTTTTTGCGTGGGCGGTCGGGCGCGCGGCGCGGGTCACGTGCGGGAAACGGTGTGGAAAGAGCGCTTTCGCTATACCGAAGAACTGGAAAAAATGGGCGCCTGCGTACTCCGCGACGCGGGCGCGGCCACCTTTTTGCCGGCGCCCCTGCACCCCGCCACCGTCGAAGCCACCGATCTGCGCGGCGGCGCGGCGCTGCTCATCGCGGCGCTGGCCACGGCGGGCGAAACGGTCATCACGGGCGCGTCGGCCGTGGGGCGCGGCTATGAAAAACTGCAAAAAAAATGCCGCGCCCTCGGCGCGGACGTTCGTGTGGAATAACCCGTTCAAGCAAACCACCCCGTCACTGTGAGTGGCGGGGTGATAGTGCGCTTTATCTGGGGTGCGTCTCTGCCATATACCAGTTTGGCGAGAGCCATTCTGTCAGTTGCACAGATTTGTTGTCTAGTTGTTCTCCGCGTTGGGTATATACCAACATTTTGGTGTTGGCCATGCTGGAATAGAGATCAAAAACAACAATGCCATTTTTGTAGTAGTTTGTGATTTCATAGACATTGCTGTTCCGAAATGCCTGCTGCACCGCTTGTGTCTCGTCATTGCCGATATCGGCCGGCGTTTGACGCCACCAGCAATACACACCGCGTCCCAATTTACTGATGCGCTGTCGTTGGCTGAATGAAGAACTTTTGCAAATATTTGTCAAATCGGAATGGTGCAGGGCGAAATCGGCCAAAGTTTGTAAGTCGTCGGCATGGTCGATATACATTTGCTTGCTATCGAGTTTATTTAGTTTGACCTCGCTGAATATCATGCTGCCGAAGAGTATCGCAGGCCCGATAATGACGGATACGACGCATATGCAGATCAGTATCACGATCAGCGTTTTATGACGTGTTTTGTTCATTCGTGTCATAATGCTGCTCCTTTCTTATCTAAACACTGCATATTGTATTTGTATTATAATACAACAACGAATATTTGTCAAGAGCGGCGAACTGCGATAAGGCCTTCCGCGTCGTCTGTATATCTTGGCCTTCCCCGGCGGGGAAGGTGCCGAGCGCACGCGAGGCGGATGAGGGCAACTGGAAATACAGTTTGTTCGCTTTGGCTTTTACAAAAAGAAAAAGTGCCGCATCTGCCGGCACTTTTTCTGCCCCGTTACGGGGCTTTTTCTTCGTTTTGCGCTTCGGGCGCGTTTTCCGTTTCTGCGGCCTCGTCGTCTTTTTCAAACGTCACGGCGCCGTCTTTGACGGTGGCGCGCACCGTGTCGCCCGCTTTGACGCGGCCTTCCAGCATAGCGCCGGAGAAGGCGTCCTCGACCAGGCGCACGATGGCGCGGCGCAGCGGACGGGCCCCGTAGACGGGGTCAAAACCCTCTTTGGCCATCAGGGCCGCCACCGACCCGTCAAAGGAAAGGTGGATGCCGAGGTCCTCGACGCGGCGCGCGACTTCCGCCAGCATCATATCCGCGATGGCGCGGATGTCCGTTTCGGTCAGTTTGTTAAAGATGATGATGTCGTCGATACGGTTGAGAAACTCCGGCCGGAAGGTGGCTTTCAAGGCGTCCATCACTTTGGCGTCGGTCGCCTTTTTCTCGTCCCGTTCGCTGTCGTTCTGCGCAAAACCGAGGCCGCGGGCCGCGCCTGTCAGGGCGTTTGCGCCCACGTTCGAGGTCATGATGAGAATGGTGTTCTTAAAGTCCACCGTGCGGCCCTGCGAGTCGGTCAGCACGCCGTCTTCCAGCACCTGCAGCAGAATGTTGAACACGTCGGGGTGCGCCTTTTCGATCTCGTCGAACAGCACCACCGAGTAGGGGCGGCGGCGGATCTTTTCGGTCAGTTGACCGCCTTCCTCAAATCCCACGTAGCCGGGGGGCGAGCCAATGAGTTTGGAAACGCTGTGCTTTTCCATATACTCCGACATATCCACCCGTATCATGGCCGTGGGGTCGCCGAACAAAAGTTCTGCAAGCGCCTTGGAGAGTTCTGTCTTGCCGACGCCCGTCGGGCCGAGAAAGATGAACGAGCCGATGGGGCGACGCGGGTCTTTCAAGCCCATTCTGCCGCGGCGAATGGCTTTTGCCACCGCGCTGACGGCGGCGTCCTGACCCACCACGCGGGCTTTCAGCAAGTCCTCCAGGTGCAACAGACGCTCGCTCTCTTCTTCGAGCAGCCGGTTGACGGGAATACCCGTCCATTGCGTCACCACGTCGGCGATATCCGCCTCGGTCACGGTCAGATCCTTGCCCTTGACGCTCTCCTCCCACGCGGCTTTCTCCTTTTCATAGGCGGCGCGCAGGTTCTTTTCCTCGTCGCGCAGTTTGGCGGCGCGTTCAAAATCCTGACCCGCCACGGCCTCGCTCTTTTCCTGATTGAGGGCAGAGAGGCGCGCCTCGGTCTTTTTGAGTTCGTCGGGCGAGGTGTGCGCCGAAATGCGCAG
>CAMZFG010000120.1 GCA_947306035.1 uncultured Clostridia bacterium
GCCATGACCCACAAGGGCCGCGACTATATCATCGACGAAGTGCTTCTGAAGGCCATTCCCGGCCCGCGCAAAGAAGTCTCCCGCTACGCGCCCAAGATGACCACCATGAAGATCGACCCCGACAAGATCCGTGAGGTCATCGGCAAAGGCGGCGCCGTGATCCAGAAGATCACCGCCGACTCCGGCGCCAAAGTGGATATCGAGGACGACGGCACCATCCGCATCGCGGCCGTCAACGCCGACAGCGCCGAAATGGCGCGCGCCGCCATCGCCGCCATCGTGTTCGAGCCGGAAGTGGGCGCCGTTTACACCGGCAAAGTCACCGGCATCAAGGAGTTCGGCGCATTCGTCGAATACGCCCCCGGCAAAGAGGGCATGGTGCACATCTCCAAGATCGCCAAGACCCGCATCGACAAAGTCGAAGACGTGCTGAAACTCGGCGACGTGGTCAAAGTCAAATACATGGGGCTTGACAAAAAAGGCCGCATGGACTTCTCCATCAAAGACGCGCTTGAATAAGAGCAGATCAAAAAAGGCGACCGCTTCAGCGGTCGCCTTTTGATATGCGGCATCAAAACTGCAAGCGGTCGTTTTGTCTGAAGCGGGCGTCTTCATAATAGCGGGTGGGCAGCCCCTCCCGGTACAGGTGCGCGTCGTTGGAAAGTTGCAAAAGGCGCGGGTAGGCATAGCCCTCAAAACTGTCGAAACGAATGACCGACATGCCGCAGTGTTCCATGTTGAAATGCGTGACGAAATGGGGGTACGGGATATCCAATGCGATGCTCAGAAACGCGAGCCCTACGCCGTGGTGGGCGAACACGGCTATCCGCTCTTCGTTGTCCCGTTCCACGCGAAAGCGAAAGTTCTCGCGCTCGTGAACGTAGCCGAGATCGGCGAGAAAGCCCTCTGCCCCGTCGCGCAGGCGATCGAATTTCGCGCCGGCAAGGCCCGGCTCTTCCATCCAGTTCATGCCGCGCGCGTACACGGCGGGCGAGAGCATCAGGCGGCGATATTCCGGCATTTCGAACAGCCAGCGGCGGTGTCCTTCCTCGTCCCTTGTGCCAAGGTCGCGAATGGCGTCGTCTTCGTGCGCCCATTCCAGCACCTGCGGGGTCAGTTTGGTCAGTTCCGCCGTCGGGGTCGCCGTTTCTCTGGCGCGCACGGCGGGCGAGGTGAAAATGCGGTCCACGCCGTAGAGCGCCAGCCGTTTGGCGATCGCTTCCGCCTGCCTTTTGCCGAGCGGGGTCAGAGAATCGGGATGGTAAATGGGGTCGCCGTGCCGGATGTAAAACAGTAACATATCGTGTTTCTCCTATGATATCAAATGTTGACGCGATTGCAATGACGGGTGGGCAGTCCCTCGCGATAGAGGTGCCCGTCGCCCGACGATTGCAGCATTTCGGGGTAGCAAATGCCGTTCTCGTTGCGGAACTCGATCACGCTCATGCCGCTGTGGTTCATGCCGAAATGCAGCACGTACAGCGGGTACGGAATATCCAGCACGGTGGAAAGAAACGCCTTGCCGAACCCTTCGTGGGCAAACACCGCCACACGCTCGTTGTTCGGAGCAACGACGTTGAAGCGGCAGTTTTCGCGGTCGTGCACGTAACCGAGTGCGGCCAAAAAGCCGTCGGTCTCGTCGCGGATGCGGGCAATGCCCGACGGTACGCGCGTGTCCTTGAAAGCGGGCGCCTCGGTCCACGCCATGCCGCGCGCCCGTATGTCGGCGCTGTTGAACAGTTCCCTGTAGCGCGGCAAAAACTCCATCCAATAGCGTTTGCCGTTTTCATCATAATCCGAAAGATCGGCGTAGGCGTGACTTTCCTGCATCCACTCCAATTCCACCGGCGTCAGTTTGGTCATCTCCGCGGTGGGAGCGGCCGTCTGTTTGGCGCGTTCCGAGGTGGAAACGAAGATCTTGTCGATCCCGTGCAGGCAAAGGCGTTTGGCAAGCGCCTCTGCCTGCCTTCTGCCGAGCGGCGTCAGCGAATCGGGCTCGTAAACGGGATCGCCGTGCCGGATGTAATAGAGTAACATGTCAGTTCCTTTCTTCGCAAAAAGAGCCCCGCAAACGCGGGGGCTCTTGACAGATCTTTACGGCGCGGGGTCGGCGGCGGGTTCGTCGTCGGGCGCCACGTAAAAGGCGTTTTCACCCACCTCGACCGATTCGTCGAGCGCGGGACGGGCCAGCGCGGCGCAGTTGGCAAAGGCGGAAATACCGATCTTGGAAAGACCGGCCATGCCGGCAAACGGGAAAGCGGCCAGCGCGCGGCAGTCGACAAAGGCCTGCGCCCCGATCTCGGTCACGGCGGCGCCGCCGGTCACGGTGGTCAGCGCCCGGCAGTTCATAAAGGCCTGCGCCCCGATCGTCGTCGCGGCGGCGGGCAGAGCCACGGTCGTCAGGGCCGCGCAGTTATAGCAAAGTTTGGCGCTGACTTCGGTCAGTCCGGCGGGCAGCGTCAGGGTCGAAAGAGCCGCGCACTCGGCAAAAGCGCCCTCGCCGATCACGGTGACGGTGGCGGGAATGGTGATCGAGGTCATCTGGTTGCAGCCGGCAAACGCCAGTTTGCCGATGGTCGTAAGACCCTCGGGCAGCACCAGCGAGGTAATGGCGGATTTCTGATAGAACGCGCACTCGGCAATGCCGATCACGGGGCGTTCCGCGATCACGGCGGGCACGGTGACGGCGTGCGGCGCGTAGTCCGATTTGAAGCCGGTGATGATGGCGTCGTTGCCGACCGGCTCATAGAGATACCGGTCGTGATAGTCGCCGCCGACCTCCACGTATTCTTCGCCGTTCGTCAGATCGAGATTGATCTCCTCGTCTTCCTCGGTCTCTTTTTTACCGCAGGCCGCCAGCGAGAAGATCATCAGGCCGCACAGAAGCAACGCAAAGAGTTTTTTCATGTTTCCCTCCGAACAAGCCGCGGGCGCGCCGCGGAAAATCGATACACCGTTATTATAGCGCAAACGCCGCCGCCTGTCAAGTGAAAAAGCGGGCTTTTCATCGGTTTGCTTGACAGAAACGATAAAAACCCATATAATAAATTACAACAGAGATATTTTTCGGTAAAGGGGGGATCTGTAATGGCGCAGAAAACGGTCGAGACCGACCTTGAAAAAAGAAGCGTCGGCACGCTGTACGGCGTGGGGCCCGCCAAGCGCGCGGCCTATGAAAAAATGGGCGTGCGCACGCTTTCTGACCTGCTCTATCACTTCCCCCGCGCCTACGAGAACCGCGGCGACGTGCATTTGCTGGCCGACGCGCCCGAAAACTGCCGCACGGCCCTCGTCCTAACGGTGGGCACCGAACCGCGCAGCGCCCGCATCCGGGGGCGCATGTCGCTCTTAAAATTCCGCGCCTTCGACGACAGCGGCGTGTGCGAGATCACCTATTTCAATCAGGACTATCTCAAAAACCGCTTTCTGCCCGGCACCACGTTCCGCTTCTGGGGCAAGGTGGGGCGCACCGGCAAACGCTTTACGCTGACCTCGCCCGAGGCGGAGCCCTACGACGAAAACGTGCCGCTGCCCGACCTGCTGCCCGTTTACCCGCTGACGGAGGGCCTGACCGCCAAACAGATCCGGGCCAACGTGCAGGAAGCGCTGCGCGCCGCCGCCATGACCGAGGACCCGCTGCCCGCCGAGATCCGCATGCGCGAAAACCTGGCCACGCTCGGCTTCGCTCTTCAAAACATCCATGATCCCGCCGATTACCGCTCGCTGGCAAAAGCCAAACGGCGCCTCATCTTCGACGAGTTTTTCCTCTTTGCGCTGGGGCTTGCTTTGACGCGCAAAAAAAGCAAGACAGCGGGCGCGCCGCCCTGCCCCCGTCACGACCTTGCCCCCCTGCTCTCCGCCCTGCCTTACGAACTGACGGGCGCGCAGAAACGGGTCGTGGGTGAGATCGCGGCCGACATGAAAAAAGACGTGCCCATGAGCCGCATCGTGGTCGGCGACGTGGGGTGCGGCAAGACCGTGTGCGCCGCCGCCGCCATGCTGATCGCCGTGGAGAACGGCCGGCAGGCCGCCCTGATGGCGCCGACCGAAATACTGGCGCGTCAGCATTACGACGACCTCTCGCCCCTCTTTGCCGCCATGGGCATCAAAACGGCGCTGCTGATCGGCGCCACGCCCGCCGCCGAAAAACGCAAGATCAAAGAGGCCCTTGCTTCCCCCGATCCGCAAAAACGCCTGCCGCTCGTCATCGGCACGCAGGCCCTGCTCTCCGAGGGCGTGGCCTTTGCCGCGCCGGGGCTCGTCGTCACCGACGAGCAGCACCGCTTCGGCGTGCGGCAGCGCGCCGTGCTCTCCGA
>CAMZFG010000121.1 GCA_947306035.1 uncultured Clostridia bacterium
CGCCGTATTCGCCGCCGGCGTAGCGGCCCGGTTTTTCGACCGACCGCAGAATGGGTCCGAGTGCTTCGTTCATGATCTCTCCCGCCGCACAGCGGCTTTTTTCAATCGTGGTCGCGCCGACGCAGATAGAGGAAGGCGGCAAGCCCCTCGATCATGCCCCAGCCGATCAGGTAAAACGTGACGCCGTAAGCGGGCATCAGCGTGGCTCTGCCGATAAAGGCGAACAGCGCGCCGAGGCCGATGCCCATGGCCATGGAAACGGACTGCAGGAATTTGCCGAAACGTCCGGCGCGGCGCACGCGGCGGCAGACGGCAAACGCCCGCGCCGCCTCGCGGCCGGAGTCGAGCGCCACCACGGTGACGTCGGCGCGGTCGGTGCGGATATCCATTTCTTTTGCCGTGGGTTTGTCAACGCCGATCGGCATGGCCTCGTCGGGGCAAAGGCGACGCATCAGGGCGTCGGTCACGACGGGGTCTTTGCTGCGCACCATCAGCCGCACGTCTTCGACGGCAAGGGTGGAGAGCAGCGGCTCCATCTCGGGATCGAGACGGTATTTGGTCACGAACAGCGCCGCGATATGGTTGCCGACCGCCACGCAGAGCAGACGGCGGCGCAGGTCCTGCTGTTCCATATCCTCTTTGAGCGCCACCTGAATGCCGCAGCGCTCTTTGAGATAGTCGGGACTGCCCATAGTCACAAGGGTCTTGCGTTCGCCCGCGATGACGGCGCTGACGCCGTCCGGCCCGATATCCGTCAGCGTGACGGCGTCGGTCGGCAGGCGGGAGGCCCGCTCCACGTTGACCGATTCGGCCATGGGGCTGTCGATCTTATCGAGCAGGGCGCGGATGAGAAGCAGCGTTTTGCTGACGTCGCAGTTTTTGACCAGCTCGAACTGTTCGTGCTGCAAACGCACGAACACGTCGCCGTCCGGCAGCACCAGAACGTGCCGGCCGTCCGACTCGAACACGGGGCGTTCGCCGATGATGGCGGCCTTATGCCCGAGACAAAACACGGAGGCGAAGAACATGGGCAGCGAGGTGATGAGCACCGCCACGCCGGGCACGGCCAGAAGGAACGTGACGAACATGGCGTGCCCCATATCGCGCACGGTGCCGCCCGCGCCAAAGGTGTAAAGCCCGAACGCCAGCGCCGCCGACACCGTAAGGATCAACTGGGCGCCGAACGCGCTGTTGTGCGCCGTTTGTTTGGCGGTGTTGGCGAAATAGTTGCGCACGAAACCGACGGGGCGGATATACCATTTGGTCTCGTCGGCGGTATCCGCGAGAAGGCGCTCGCGCGCGTCGCTCTGCCGGCCGCCCACCGAGGCGTTCTGCATCGGCGCGTATTTCGGCCGGCGCGACGCCACCACGCGGAACGCGGCGGATTCACGGTGACTGTCGAGCAGGCCGGAGAGGGCCAGCAGCAAAAGATGACCCGCGGCGGGCGAGAGAAAGACGGACGTCGTTCCCTCCGGATGGATGAAGAACAGCGCCGCGTGGTAGAGCACGGTGACGAGCACCACCACCGAACAGAACGAATAGTCCGACGGGGACAGCCGGAACATCTGCACGAAGCCGTTGATGAGTTTGCGGCGCAGCAGAATGATATCAACGATCAAAAGGACAAGGCCGGCCGCCAGATAGGAGAGCGGATAGCGGCCGCCCGCGCCGCGCATCCAGGCGGCGGCGAAAGCGGGACTTTCGTAGATGAAGAACAGGATGAGCAGGATCGCCGAAGCGATCAGGCGGATCAGGCGACGGCGGCGCTGTTTGGCGTAAAACTTGTAAAAGCCGATATCCTGCCCGTGCGAGATATATTCGCTGTCCCGCTTGTCGCGGGTGCGGCGCACCGTTTCGCTGCCGGTGCCGTTGACCGCGCGCTCGCGGTACTCTTTGATCTTTTCAAAGCCGATGGTCTCGCCGAGTTCCGCCTCGTAGTCCATGTCGAGCAGCAGTTTGAAATCCTCTTCCGAGGCCTCGACCGACCGTTTGAAGGCCATTTGCTCGGCCGACGTGCGGGCCGGTGCCGTTCTCTGCGGCGCGCCTTCACGCGAGGGGCGCTCCACCGAAACGGCGGCGAAAAGCCCGCCCGCTTCGGTTTTGGCGGCGGACGCGTTCTCTTTTTGCCGCGGGGGCTGCGCGGCGGCGGTGATCTCCTCTTCTTCGGGCAGACGCACCGTCATGCCGTCCAGTTCCAGGCGCAGTTGCGCGGGGTCGCGCGCAACGGGCTTTTCGGCCTGGCGGCGCGGTTTTTGCGCGGGTTCCGGCTTTTTTTCGGTCGGCGCCTCTTCCTTTTTTTGCGGCGCGGGCCGCGGCGTTTCTTCACGGCTGAACCATTTTTTGCTCTTTTCGTCGTCGCGGCCGAAAATGTCGGTCAAAAGGCCTTCGACCATGACGTTGGCGCTTTGCTCGTCCATGTAAACGGGCTTTTTGCGCGGTTTTTCCTCTTCCGTCTCCTCGGCCGGCTCTTCGGCCGTTTCGGCGGGCGCGGGCCGCGGCGCGGGCGCCGCTTCTTGTGCGGTCTCGTCCGGCGTCGGCTCGGCGGGCGCGGGCTCTTCGGCCGTTGCCTCGCGCGGCTTCCAGTCGCTGTCCGCGGCCAGTTCGGCGGCCAGTTCGGCACGGCGCTCTTCCAGGCGCGTGTCTTCGACCCCGTCCGTCTGCTCTTCCGCTTCGGCCATCAGCGCCGCGCGGCGCTTGGCGGAAAGTCGTTTGGAACGTCTGCGGCGGCGCGGTTTTTCGGCGCCTTCGTCGGCCCCGTCGGGAGCGGTCGGCTCGTTTTCGGCCGGCTCGTCGTTGACCGTCTCGCCCTCAAAGGCCGCGGGCAGCGGTTCGTCTGTCTGCTCCTCCGGCGCGGCGCCGGCCTGTTCGTCGGCGGGCTCTTCGGCCGGGGCACGATCCGCTTGCTGTTCTTCTTCCGGCTCGTCGGCCGGCTCGTTCTGCGTTTCCTGCGGTTGTCCCTTTTCGGTCTCGTCCAGTTGGGCGCGCAAAAGTTCCAGCACCCGGTTGGTCTCTTCAAAATCGCTGCGTTCGCTCACGATATGCCCCTCCTTTCACCGTATTTTGCAAAGTTCATTTTCCGTTTCTCTGCTGACGGGCGGCCTCGCAGAGCAGCACCGCCGCGGCGCAGGAAACGTTGAAAGAATTGACGTGTCCGTACAGGGGGATGGAAACGACGCCGTCGCTCTTTTTGCGTACCAGTTCGGATACGCCCTCCCCTTCGCTGCCCAGCACGATGGCGGTGGGAGCGGAAAGATCGACCGTGCGGAAGTCCTGCCCGCCCGCCTCGGCGGCATACACCCAAACGCCCGCTTTCTGCAGCGTTTCGACGGCGGCGGCGATGTTGACGACCTTGGCGACGGCCAGATGCTCGATGGCCCCGGCAGAGGCCTTTGTGACCACGGGAGAAAGCCCCGCGGCGTGCCGCTTGGGTATGATGAGCCCGTGCGCGCCGCAGCCCTCCGCACAGCGGATGACGGCGCCGAGATTATAGGGGTCGGCGATGCCGTCCGCCACCACGATCAGGGGTTTTTCGCCCCGCTCGGCGGCGATGTTGAGGATATCTTCGATGGTGCAGTACTCTTTTTCGGCGGCTAACGCGATGATGCCCTGATGCGGCACGGAACCCGCCAGAAGATCGAGTTTGCGGCGCTCGGTCTCGACCACGGGAATGCCTTTGGCGATGGCCTCGCCGACGAGGGGCACGAGCGCGCCCTCGCGCTCGCCGCTCTGCACCAGCAGTTTGTCGACGGGGCGGCCGGAGCGCAGCAGTTCGCGCACGGCGTTGCGGCCGATGACAGCGCCGTTGCCGACGGTGTTCTCCTCCCGCGCCGCGGCAGGGGGCGGCAGGGGGCGGCGCTCCGTGCGGCGGTCGCGCCCTTCGGCACGATCCCCCCGTTTTTTGTTTTCGTAACGTTTATTGTTGTTTTGCATATTTTCACTCCATGCGCACGCATTAGATAATTCAAAAGTTATTATAGCATATTTTTCCGCGCTTGTACAGTTTTTCGGGCGAATTTGCAAAAAAGAAAAAACGGCCGGTGGAAAAAGCCGCCGCGAAAATGCGGAAAAAGTGCGAAAAAACCCACCCGTTCTGCCGCTTATCGGGAACGGGTGGGAAAAGGAAAGGTCAGTCGACGGTATGGATGAACGCGTCGATCGTCTTGCGGTCGGCGCGGTTCAGAACGCGGCCCTCGAGCAGTCTGGCGCCGGGGCAACTCGGCGCCAGCGCCGCGCACGTTTTGCCCATGCCGCTGCCGCCCGA
>CAMZFG010000122.1 GCA_947306035.1 uncultured Clostridia bacterium
CCTCGATCTTGCGGCGGGTGACGTAGCGCCCCACCGTTTCTCCGCTCTGCGCGTGGAACAGGCGGCAGAGGTAGGTCTTGCTGTAACCGATCTCCTCGCAGACGTCGGCGATGCGGATCGGCTCCGAGAGGCGGCGCTCGATATACTGCCGGACGACGGTCAGAATGTGGTTCTCCATTTCCGCGCGGGAAGGGAACACGGGCACGTCGCGCTCGCGGCGGCGCATCAGCTGGATCATCAGCTGTTCGAGGTAGGTCTTGATCATCTGCTCGCCGCCGATCTCGGCGGTCGGCCGCCGCGTCAGCCCCCGCGCGCGGGGGTCGTTTTCCGGAATGACGTAGGTCTGCTCCGCCTCTTTCAGGGCCGCCGTCAGGAACGGCCGGAGATTTTGCGGCAGGGGCGCGTGATAGCCCGCGAAAAAGCGCATGGCCTCGCTGCTGCACACGAACGAAACGACGAAAAAGTCGGGCGAGGAGCGGTAGGAGCGGATGGCGTGGAACTCGTTGGGGGCGTGGAACACCACGTCGCCCTGCGAGAGCACCCGTTCCTCGTCGCCGCACAGCGCCGCCACGCGGCCGCGGTCGACGTACACCATTTCCCAAAAGTCGTGCCGCTCGCCGGGGTAGGAGAACGTTTCGTCGAACTGAAAGTGGTGCACCGTGACGATCTTGGTGATGTTCAGCACGCTCGACAGGCGCGTTTTTAAGTAAGTCACCTTCATAATTTTACTTTCCCCTTTCAAAAAGAGTGCACAAAAGTATAAGTTTGGGGCAAAAAAATGCACTCCCACGGAGCCGCGTTTATTATAACATAAAATTAAAGAAAAAACAAGGGGGAACTTGTTTATGAAAAAAGGCATCAATATCTGGTCTTTCCCGGATCAGCCGCTCGCCAAAACGTTCGAGCTGGCGAAGAAGGCGGGTTTTGAGGGCGTGGAAGTCGCCCTCGGCGAGACGGGCGAGATCGCGCTGACCACGAGCGACAGGGATCTCGCGAAGGTCAAAAAGACCGCCGCGGACTGCGGTATCGCGCTGTACAGTCTTTCCTGCGGGCTGTACTGGGACAACTGGCTCAACGCCGACGACGCGGTCGAGCGGCAGCGCGCCAAAGACATCGTCAAGCGGCAGCTGTACGCCGCCAAAGAACTGGGGTGCGACACCGTTTTGGTCATTCCGGGCTGCGTCGCTTCCGTCACGGACGGCTCGCGCGTCTGCGGCTACGAGGTCGCGTACGACCGCAGTCTTGAGGCGCTGGCCGAACTGAAAACGACGGCCGAGGCGCTGCAGGTGAACATCGGGCTTGAGAACGTGTGGAACAAATTTCTGCTCTCGCCCCTTGAGATGCGCGACTTTATCGACAAGATCGGCAGCCCCTTCGTCGGCGCCTATCTCGACGTGGGCAACGTGCTGCTGACGGGCTACCCCGAACAATGGGTGCGCATTCTCGGCGGCAGGATCAAAAAGGTGCACTTCAAGGACTTCCGCGTGAACGTCGGGGGACTTGACGGCTTCGTCGATCTGCTGGCGGGCGACTGCAACTGGCCGGCGGTCACGCAGGCCTTCTCCGACGTCGGTTACGACGGTTGGGTCAGCGCCGAGATGATCCCCAACTACAAGCACTGTACCGAGGCCATCATCTACAACACGTCCACCGCCATGGATTATATTTTAGGGAGGAAATGATATGCTGAAGATCGGTTTGATCGGGTGCGGCTTTATGGGCACCATGCACGCCAACTGCTACAAGAACATAGCGGGCGTCGAACTGGCCGCGCTGGCCGACGTGCGCCCCGAACGGGCCGGGGAACTGGCCAAAGGCACGCACGCGGCGTGCTGGGGGGACGGCATGGAGCTGATTAAAAACGCGGACGTCGACGTCGTCGATATCTGCCTGCCCACCTACCTGCACGCCCGCTACGCGCTGGCCGCCATGGAAAAGGCGAAATACGTCTTTATCGAAAAGCCCGTGGCCCTGACCGTGGCCGAGGGCGAGGCCCTTTTGCAAAAGCAGAAAGAGACGGGCTGCCGGGTGCAGATCGGGCAGGTCATACGCTTCTGGGACGAGTACGTGGAACTGCGTAAGATCGTGGAGAGCGGCGCGTACGGCAAAGTGGTCAACGCCAACTTCCGCCGCCTGTCGCCCCTGCCGACGTGGGGCTGGCAGAACTGGCTGCTCGACCCCGCCCTGTCGGGCGGCGCGGGGCAGGACCTGCACATCCACGATATGGACTACGTGCTCTCGCTGTTCGGCGAACCGCAGTCGTACAGTACCGTCAAGAACGTGCTGGGCGAGAAGAATTCCTACGTCGCCACCGTGCTGCGGTACGAGGACTTCGTCGTCAGCGTCGAGGGCACCTGGGGCCTGCCGACCACCTATCCTTTTACCGCCACGTTCCGCGTCGTTTTTGAAAAAGCGACGGTGGAGTACGCGGGCGGCAAACTGACCGTGTACGACGAGGCGGGCGCGCGCCCCGTGGCCATTGAAAAAGCGCAGCTGGAAGGCGGCTTTGAGGGCGGCAACATCTCCGACCTCGGCGGCTACTACAACGAACTGGTCTACTTCACGGGCCGCGCCAAAGCGGGCCTGCCCGTTGAAAAAGCAACGCTTGCCGACGGCGTGGCGTCGCTCGCGTTTGTCCGCAAAGAGATCGGAAACGAATAAAAAGGAGAGAGAAGTATGAGAGTTCTTGCCATCGGGGCGCACCCCGACGATATCGAGATCGCCTGCGCCGGGACGCTCGCAAAATGCGTCAAGCGCGGCGACAAAGTGTTTGTCTGTCACCTGTCCACGGGCAACCTCGGGCACGTCGTCATCCCGCCCGACGAACTGACCGTGATGCGCGCGAACGAGGCCAAACGCGCGGGCGCCATGGCCGGCATCGAGGTGTTCTGCGCCGGCTTCAACGACCTCGACCTGTTCGACAACAACAAGGAAGCCCGCGATAAGGTGGTGGACGTGATCAAATACGCCGACCCCGACTTTATCATCACCCACAACCCCGACGACTACATGCCCGACCACACGGCCACCTCGCGCCTGGTGTTCGACGCCAGTTTCGCCGCCACGCTGCCGAACTACAAGAGCAAGCAGGACAAACCGGCGCGCCTGGTGCCCATCTACTACATGGATACGCTGGCGGGCGTCAACTTTGTGCCGACGGAGTTCGTCGACATCACCGAGGAGATCGACCTCAAACTGCAAATGCTCAACTGTCACGAGAGCCAGATCGTGTGGATGCGCGACCACGACCACATCGACTTTCCCGATATGGTCAAAACGTGCTCCCGCTACCGCGGCTACCAGTGCGGCGCCGACTACGCCGAGGGCTTCCGCAAATGCGAAGTCTACCTCAAAGGCACGACCAAGAGGTTGCTGCCGTGACGCGGGCGGGCATTGCCGTAGCGGGCAGCATCCTCTATGACGATATCAACGCCGTCGAGCGCTATCCCGCCGCGGGCGAACTGGTCAAGATCCTGTCCGTCTCCCGCGCGCCGGGCGGCTGCGTGCCCAACGTGGGCATGGACCTTTCGCTGATGCGCCCCGACCTGCCCGTCTATGCCGTCGGCAAAGTCGGCGACGACGACGGCGGCCGTTTCGTGTGCGGCGTGATGGAGAGGGCGGGCGTCAACGTTTCGGGCGTGCGCCGCGACAAAAACGCGGTCACCAGTTTCACCCAGGTCATGAGCGTGCCGGGCGGCGAGCGTACCTTTTTCACCCACCCGGGCGCCTCGGCCGTGTTCGGCGCGGACGACGTCGACGTGGGCGCCCTGCCCGTGCGTATGCTGCACCTCGGCTACTTTCTCCTGCTCGACAGGATCGACCGGGGCGACGGGGCAAAACTGCTCGCGGCCTGCCGCGAGCGGGGCATCAGGACCTCGATCGACTTTGTGACCGAGGCGCCGGAAAAATTCGCCGCCGTGCGGCCGGTGCTGCCGCTGGTCGATACGCTCATCGTCAACGAGATCGAGGCCTGCCGCCTGGCCGGCCTGCCGGAGACGCAGGAGAACATCCGCGCGGCCTGTGAAAAATTGATGGAGATGGGCGTGCGCGAGCGCGTCATCGTTCACCTGCCCGCTTTCGGGGCGTGCCTGTCGAAAGACGGCTTTACCGTCAGCGGGTCGCTGCTGGAGCCCCCCGGCTTCAAAAAAGGCGCGACGGGCGCGGGCGACGCGTTCTGCGCGGGGGCGCTGCTCGGCATTTACGACGGCAAAAGCGACCGCGAGATCCTGGAGTTCGCGGCCATGGCCGCCACCGTGTC
>CAMZFG010000123.1 GCA_947306035.1 uncultured Clostridia bacterium
ACACGCGCAAAGACCGCTTTGAACGCAAACTTTCCGAGATCGAGAAATGAGGATGTGATCGTATGCAAGCGCCCGACAAAAAGATCGTCACAGAGGACGGTCAGGAATACTGCGGCCGCGGCTTCGGCGCCGATTGCGAGCGCGTGCTGGAAGTCGTTTTCAATACCTCCATGGTCGGGTATCAGGAGATCCTTTCCGACCCCTCCTATACCGATCAGGCCGTGGTGATGACCTACCCGCTCATCGGCAACTACGGCATGGCAGACGACGATTACGAAACACAGCGCCCCACCATCGGCGCGCTCATCGTGCATGAATATAACGACGAGCCCTCCAATTTCAGGAGCGCCGCGTCGCTCGGCACCGTGATGCGCCGTTTCGGCATTCCCGGCGTCACGGGCGTCGATACGAGAAAACTGAACCGCTCCATTCGCGATCTCGGCAGCCGCAAAGTGTTGCTGACCGACGCCGCGACGCCGCTTGAAGCGGCTTTGGAGCGCCTGCGCCGGGCGACTTTGCCGAAAGACGCGGTGTCGCGGGTCAGTTGCAAAACGGCGTATGAGGCGGGCGACAGCGCGGCGCCTTGGCACGTCGTGGCCATCGACTGCGGCATGAAGCAGAACATCGTGCGCTCGCTCACGGCGCGCGGATGTTTTGTGACGGTGGTGCCGTGGAACACGCCCGCCGACGTCATACGGTCTCTGCGGCCGGACGGCGTATTCCTTTCCAACGGCCCGGGCGACCCGACCGACGTGCCCGAGACCGTCGCCGCTGTCAAAGAGTTGAGGGGCTTTTGCCCGATCTTCGGCATCTGCCTCGGTCATCAGATCCTGTCACTGGCCTACGGCGCCGAAACGTATAAACTGAAATTCGGTCACCGCGGCGGCAACCACCCCGTGAAGGACCTTTCCACCGGCAAGATCGAGATCACCTCGCAGAACCATTCCTACGCCGTGGATGAAAGCAGCCTGCAAAACACGCCGCTGACCGTCACGCACGTCAACCTGCTCGACGGCACGGTGGAGGGCGTCGCGTGCGAAAAAGACCGCGCGTTCAGCGTGCAGTACCACCCGGAGGCGGCGCCGGGGCCGCGGGACAGCGCCTATCTGTTCGACCGTTTTATCACCGTGATGAAGGAGTAAGCCATGCCGAAGCGTACGGATATCAAAAAGGTACTGGTCATCGGCTCCGGCCCCATCGTCATCGGGCAGGCGGCCGAATTCGACTATGCCGGCACGCAGGCGTGCCTGGCGCTCAAAGAAGAAGGGTACGAGGTCATTCTCTGCAACTCCAATCCCGCAACCATCATGACGGATACCGCCATAGCCGACAAAGTTTATATGGAACCCCTGACGCCGGAATACGTCGCGCGCGTCATCCGCCGCGAGCGGCCGGACGCCATTCTGCCCGGCATAGGGGGGCAGACGGGGCTCAATCTCGCCATGCAGCTTGAAAAGAAGGGTGTTCTGGCCGAGTGCCGCGTGGAACTACTCGGCACCAAAAGCCGCTCCATCGAGCAGGCGGAAGACCGCGAGCAGTTCAAGACGCTGTGTCAGTCGCTCGGCGAGCCCGTGCTGCCTTCCGAAACGGCCTTTTCGATCGAGGAGGGACTGCTGGCGGCCGCGCGCATCGGCTATCCCGTGGTGCTGCGCCCCGCCTTTACGCTCGGCGGCACGGGCGGCGGCTTTGCGGGCGACCCCGAGGAATGCCGCGCGCTCTTGAAAACCGCCCTGGAACTTTCCCCCGTGGGGCAGGTGCTGGTGGAGAAGAGCGTCAAGGGCTTCAAGGAGATCGAATACGAGGTCATGCGCGACAAAAACGACACGGCCGTCACGATCTGCAATATGGAGAACGTCGATCCCGTCGGCATCCACACGGGCGACTCCGTGGTGGTCTGCCCCTCGCAGACGCTGACCAACAAAGAGTATCATATGCTGCGCGACAGCGCCTTGAAGATCATTCGCGCCCTCGGCATCGAGGGCGGCTGCAACGTGCAGTTCGCGCTCGACCCGCACTCGTTTGACTACTATCTCATCGAGGTCAATCCGCGCGTGTCCCGCTCCTCGGCGCTGGCCAGCAAAGCCAGCGGCTATCCCATTGCCCGCGTTTCGGCCAAGATCGGCGTGGGCATGACGCTGGACGAGATCAGAATAGCCAACACGCCGGCGGCGTTTGAGCCGACGCTCGACTACGTGGTCACCAAACTGCCGCGTTTCCCGTTCGATAAGTTTGCCGATGCCAGCAACACGCTCTCGACGCAGATGAAAGCGACGGGCGAGGTCATGAGCATCGGCCGCTGCTTTGAGGAGAGTTTGCTAAAAGGCATCCGCTCCCTTGAAATCGGCGCCCGTCACCTGTATCTGCCGAAGTTCGACGGGTGGGAAACGCCGCAGCTGCTCGACTATATCCGCACCGGCACCGACGACCGGCTGTTTGCCGTCGGCGAGTTGCTGCGTCGCGGCGTGGCGGCGGAGGAGATCGCGGCGGTCACGGCCATCGACCTCTTCTTCATCCGCAAATTGAAACACATCGTCGGGATCGAGCGCGAACTGCGCGCGCACCCGCACGACCTGTCGGTTCTGACGACCGCCAAAAAGTACGGCTTTTCCGACGCGGAGATCGCGCGGCAATGGGGCGCTGACGAGGCGGAGATCGACCGCCTGCGCGTGCAGAACGGCATCGCTCCCGTCTATAAAATGATCGACACCTGCGCCTCGGAGTTCGACAGTTACATTCCGTACTTTTACGCCACCTACGAGGAGGAGAACGAATCCATCGTTTCCGATAAACGCAAGATCGTGGTGCTCGGCTCCGGCCCCATTCGCATCGGGCAGGGCGTGGAGTTCGACTACTCCACCGTGCACGCGGTCAAGACCATTAAAAAAGCCGGTTTCGAGGCCATTATCGTCAACAACAACCCCGAAACGGTCTCGACCGACTACACCTGTTCCGATAAGCTCTATTTCGAGCCGCTCACCGTCGAAGACGTGATGAACCTCATCCGGCTGGAAAAGCCCCTCGGCGTGATCGTCACGCTCGGCGGGCAGACGGCCATCAACCTCGCGGACGCCCTGCACGGGCGCGGCGTGCCGATCATCGGCACCGACTGCGAGGCCATCGACCGCGCCGAAGACCGCGATCTTTTTGAAAAACTGCTGCTGTCGCTGCATATCCCGCAGCCCGAGGGCAGGGCCGTGACCGACGTCGAGGCCGGCGTCGCGGCGGCGCGGGAGATCGGGTACCCCGTATTGGTGCGCCCCAGTTTCGTGCTGGGCGGCCGCGCCATGCAGATCGTGGCCAAGGAAAAGGATATGCAGAACTACCTGAAAACGGCGGTCGAGATCGACGAGGACAAACCCGTTCTGGTCGATCATTACGTCCGCGGCAAAGAGGTGGAAGTGGACGCCGTGTGCGACGGGGAACACGTTTTCGTGCCCGGCATCATGGAACTGGTCGAGCGCACGGGCGTGCATTCCGGCGACTCCGTCAGCGTTTATCCCTCGTACAGTCTTTCCGACCGGGTCAAAGAGACAATCCTCGACTATACCGAAAAACTCGGGCTGGCCATCGGCATTCGGGGGCTTTACAACATCCAGTTCATCGTGGACCCTTCGGAAAAGGTCTATATCATCGAGGTCAATCCGCGCTCGTCGCGCACGGTGCCGTTCCTCTCCAAAGCCACCGGATACAGTCTGGCCGATATCGGCACGCTGGTCATGCTCGGCGTGTCGCTGCGGGCGCAGAACATTCTCTGCCGCTATCCGCCGGAAAAAAAGCGCCATTACGTCAAGGTGCCCGCCTTTTCGTTCTCCAAACTGCGCGGCATGGACGCCTACCTTTCGCCGGAGATGAAATCGACGGGCGAGGCCATCGGCTACGACCGCAAACTGCACAGGGCCGCCTACAAAGCCCTGATCGCGGCGGGCATGACTCTGAAAAACTACGGCACGGTACTGGTCAGCGTGGCCGACGAGGACAAAGAGGAGACCGTGCCGCTCGTGCGCCGGTTCTACGAGATGGGCTTCAACATTGAGGCCACCACCCTGACCGGCGAGGTGCTGAACGCGCATGGCATCAGGACGCGGATCCTCAAAAAACCCAGCGAGGGCAGCCGGGAGGTGCTGGATTCCATTCGCGCCGGCTACGTCAGTTACGTCATCAACACCCGGGCCATCCTCTCCGGCGTGCATTACGGCGACGGCGTG
>CAMZFG010000124.1 GCA_947306035.1 uncultured Clostridia bacterium
CGTTTCGTTTTCCGACACCTCTCCCCCCTCTGCGGCTTCGTTTTTCGTTTTCTCTTCGTTTTGTTCGTTCATGCTTTCTCCTTTCTTGCCCGCCTCGTGCGGGCGTCGTCGGTGCGGTCTCTCACTTGCCGCGCAGGTCGCCGCCCCGGCGCGTGGTCGAGTCGGGCTTGTGGCCCGTGACGCCGTTTTGGGGCGGCGTTTTGACTTTTTTGTCCTTTTGCTTGCCGGTGATAACGCCCGTCCCGTTGCCGCCGTATGCGTTCATGGTCTCACCCCCTTTCCGTTGCGTTTTCTGTCCCGTTATGCCCCGTTTCGCGGCAGATCTGCTCGAAATAGGCCACGTTTTGCCGCGCCGCCGGATAGCGGGCCTGCTCCTGCTGCCGCCAGTAGCAAAGCAGCGTGCGGGGGTCTTTGGGGTCGCCCAGCGCCCCCGAGGCGAGATTTTCGCGATTGAGTTGCCACAGCGCCTCGCGGCTCTGTTCCGCGCCGCCCGCCAGATCCGCCGCGAACAGGTAGTCGTCGTGGTAGCGCCAGCCGCCCTGTCCGTCCGGTTCCAAAAACTGATAGCGGTCGAAAACGTCCGCCTGCCGCCGCCCGAGGGCGTCGGTCGAAACGAGGGGCTGTTCGCCGTCGGCAAAGGCGAGATACAGCTCGAAAAACACGCGGTCAAGGTCGGCGTAAGCCGCGCTTTTCATGACCCGTTTGCTGTCCAGTCGCCCCGCCGCCTGTTTGATCTGCGCCTCTTTGGCAATGCCGCTGGACGCCGTGGCGTCCGCCTGCCCCTGGTAGGTATCGGTGATGCCGAGCAGACGTTTGGCCTGATCGTAGAGCCGGTCGCTCTGCGCCTGCTCCTGCGAGACGTCGGGCGTGGTATCGACGGTGCCGAAGTCGGCGGCGCTGTGTTCGCGCGGAATGTTCAGCACCCGCTCGCCCACCGTGTTGTCGTACTCGAAGCGCACGCCCTCGGGCTTGACGGCGAACACGCCGGAAGACAGCAGTTTTTCGTGGATGCGGCTCTCGATCTTGTTGATCTCCTGCTGGTGACAGCGTATGAACGCGCAGTCCGACTGCCCCAGCACCGAGCCGTGGCGCGAGGTGTTCTTGCGCACGACCACCGGGTAATGGCGCGGTTTGTACCAGGGCAGACGCGTGCCGGCAGGCAGCGTCACGGCATCCTCGCCCTGCCCCACCGTCACGGGCGCGGTCAGCGTTTCGCAGACGTCCTGCCGCTCCACCGTGCGGCCGCCGCACGCACAGACCTCGCCCGCGCTGACCGCGCCGCACCGGCAGCAAATGCGTCTGCGCCTGGCGTAGTAGTCGGGCAGATCGGCCAGCACCACGTCTTCCGACCACAGAAACAGGCCGATCTCACGCCCCGTTCCGCGGTATAAGCACAGGTACAGCGGCAGAGGGCCTGTCTCCTCTTCGCGCGCTTCGGGGGCTTTGCCGTATTTTTGCAGCAGTTCCTCCCGCGTGGCGTAAAAGCGCAGGATCATCCAGTCCATATCCTCGACGCAAAACACGCCGGGCTGCGGGAAAAAGTCGTAGGCGCTCATAGCCGAAAGGCGCACGCCGCCGCTCTTTTCATCCCACGCCGCAAAGAACAGATCGCCGCCCTCGATGTAGGTGGTGCGCTCGTCAAGGTCGTTGATGCGCTCAATCTGCAGTTTGTTGCGCAGCGAGGCGCACAGTTCCTCCACCGCCCTGGCGTTCTTTTCGTGGCGCGGCGTCAGCACTTCGGGGTCGACGCGCGGGGCGGGAATGGCGGTGCTGACCTGGCTTTCGATCAGTTCGTAGGTGATGTTGCGCACCACCGGCGCGGGCGCGCCGCCGTCGATCTCGTGTGAGCCGCCGTACTGTGCCCGCCAGGTCGGTATCTGATCGAAGGCGGGGTCTCTGCCCCGCTTGGCAGTTTCAAGAAGTGCCTTAAAGGTATCGATTTTAGGGTTTTTCGTCATGTTTCCTCCTTGTTTTTGTACCCCCAGCGGCGCAGCAGTTCGGCGCGGCCGCGGGCGTCAGCCGCGGCGTAGTCCTCGCGCATATCCGCCGTCCAGTCGTCAAGGGGTGCCGACACGGCGGCGCGGGCGGGCGAGACGAACCAGGTCGCCAGGTACCGCAGCGCGTCCGGCGCGTGCGTGAGGTCGTGCGGCTCGGTCAGCACGTCGTCGGGTCTGTCGGGGTCGACCTGCAAAAGCGGCAGACAGCGGATCAACTCGGTGCAGTTGGCAAAAACGGTCAGCGTCGGCTGTCCGCCCTCTTTCGGCGCCAGCCAGTCGTCAACGGCCGCCCAGCCCGCCGCCCGGTCGCGTGACACTTTGGTCAGCGGCACGCCCGCGTCGGCAAACAGCAAGGCGCGGCTCTTGCCGCTCTCCTGCCCCCTTGACCACAGGTCGTCCGGCGCCAGCGTCGCGTGGATCCTTTCGCCGTAGGTGCGCTCCCGCATCAGCGCCGCCGCCTCGCCGATGGTCTTGTTCTTTTCAGATATCTCGCGATAGACAAAGACGCGCCCCGCGGGCGAGACCGCCGCATACAGGCAGACGAGGCGATCGAGGCCGTAGTCGATGGCCCGATAGCGCCGCCATTCCCGCGGCAGTTCGGCGGGCTGCCGCACGTGCAGGGCCGGATCGAAGCGGGAAAAACGCGCCCCGCCCGCCACGTTCCAGTCGCCCTCGAGCAGCATGCGCCGCTCCCGCTCCGGCAACAGCGTCAACCGTCTCCTGTAGCCGGGGTCGACCTCGGTGAGAAACCGGTTGTCGGCAAGGCCGGCGGGCAGGTACAGACGCGTGCCGCCCTGTGCCGAAAACGTCGTGCCGGGCGGGGCCGGGTCGACGAAGCGCTCCTTGAAAAAGGCGTGCCCAACGCCGCCCGGATTGCCGGAACATTTGACGCATTTGGGGTACGGGTCGGCGCCCCGACAGCGCGAGAGCAGGTAGAGATATTGAAAGGAGGTGAAATGCGTCGCCTCGTCAAAGCGGATCACGTCCCACTCCCCGCCCTGATAGCGATAGACGTCCGCCTCCGCGTCAAGATACCCGAAATCGAGCAGACTTCCGTTGATGAAATACCCCGTTTTCTCACCCCGTTTATAGGTGAATAAAGTAGGGGGATACAGTTCCTCTGCAATGCGTAACAGGGTCTTTTCGAGTTCGGGCATGGTGCGCCGAAGGATCAGCTGCCGCGAGCGGGGATAGCGCAGGGCGTAGAGCAGCGCGTCCGCCATCTGCCCCCACGATTTGCCGCCGCCCGCCGCGCCGCCGAACAGCACCTCGTCGGCTTTTGCGTCGACGAACGCCTTTTGCTTTTTGGTCAGGGTAAGGCGCAGTTTTCGCATGCGGACTACTCCGTCACGACAATCTCGACGCGCAGCGCGTTGTCGTCTTCGGTCGTCTCCGGCGCTTCGTCAAGGCCGTACAGCGCGCACAGCACGTATTTTTCAAAGGTCGCGTTGCAGCGCCCCGCCTCCGCTGCCGCGATGCGGAGTTCACGCACCCGCGCCTCGCTCGCCGCCAGGGCCCGACCGAACGCGCCGCCCCGCGCCGCCAGCCGGCGCAGTTTCGCTTCCGACAGCCCGTTCGTCGCCGCGAACAGCGTCAGGGTCGGAAACAGCGAAAGGCCGAACGCCTCGTCGCGGTGCGGCGCTTGGAAAAACGCCGTCAACTGTGCCGCCAGTTCCTTTTCTTTCATGGCCGCTCTCACCTCCCGCCATCACCCTACCACAAAAAAAGTCAAAAAAGTCACCGTTTTTTCTTGACAGCAAAAGGGCTTTGTGCTACCCTTAAAACAGAGAGGAGGCGAGGCAATATGTCGGTACCTGTGTCGCGTTTTGCGCCCACACCGAGCGGGCGGATGCACCTCGGCAACGTCTTTTGCGCCATGATCGCCTATCTCTCTGCCAAGAGCCGGGGCGGGCGGTGCCTTTTGCGCATCGAAGACCTGGATCTGGCCCGCTGCCGCGCCATGGCGGACGAAACGCCGCGCCTGCTCGACGACCTTGACTACTTCGGTTTTGACTTCGACGGCCCCGTGTTGTATCAGTCGGAACGGGGCGACGTTTATCAAAAATACTATGACCTGTTATGCGAAAAAGGGCTGATCTACCCCTGCTACTGCTCCCGCGCCGCCCTGCACGCCGCCACGGCGCCCCACGCCTCGGACAACACGCC
>CAMZFG010000125.1 GCA_947306035.1 uncultured Clostridia bacterium
CCATGGCACGTTTTGCTCCCGACGCCACCTATCTTACATACCGCGACGTGACGCCGGCAGATCTGTCGGCGCTGGGCGTCGTTGCCCTGGTGCTCGACATCGACAACACGCTCGCGCCCTACGAGCAGCCGGAACCCGACGAGCGCATCCGCGCCTGGCTCGACAGCATGCGGGCGGCGGGCATACGGGTCGGATTTCTCTCCAACAATCACGAAAAACGGGTGACGCTTTTCAACGAAACGCTGGGCCTGCCCGTGCTGTGCGACGCCCGCAAACCGCTCAAGAAAAAAGCGCGCCGCATGATCTGCATGCTGAACGCCGTGCCGGCCAACACCGTGTTTCTCGGCGACCAGATCTTTACCGACATCTGGACGGCGCATCGCGTGGGCGCGCGCGGCTTTCTGGTGCCGCCGATCCGGGACAGAAAAGACCTGCTGACCCGCTTCAAACGGTGGCTGGAAAAGGGCGTTCTGCGCCGTTACTATAAGAAAAACCCGACCGCGCCCGACGTGCGGCCGCGTGCGGGAAAGAAGGGGGACGCGACGTGAGAAAACAAGCCGTTTTCGGCCCGGGAGGCAACAGCGAGGCCTTTTATGCCGCCGGGTATAAATCGAGTTTGCAAGCCCCCGAATTTCTGGCCTCGCTGGGGCTTGGCGCCTATGAGTTCGAGGCGGGCAGGGGCTTGCGCGGCGTGACGGAAGCGACCCTCTCGGCGCTCGGCGCGGCGGCGCGCGAGAGGGGCATTGAGCTTTCGCTGCACGCCCCCTATTTCATCTCTCTGTCGGGCGTCGATCCCGAGACGCGGCAAAAGAGCGTGGCCTACATCGTCGAGTCGGTGAACGCCGCCGCCCTGATGGGGGCGGACACCATCGTCATCCACACGGGCAGCGCCGCCAAGATCACGCGCGAAGAGGCCATGAAACTGGCCGCCGAAACGCTTTACGACACGCTGACGGCGGTGGGCGACACGCCAGTACACCTGGGCCTTGAAACGATGGGCAAGATCAATCAGCTCGGCACGCTCGACGAGGTGCTGACGCTTTGCGCGCTGGACGGGCGCCTGTATCCGGTGGTGGATTTCGGTCACCTCAACGCCCGCGAACGGGGCGGCGCGTTTCCGAACGCGGACGCGTATCGCCGTGTTTTCGATACCGTTGCGGCCCGTCTTGGCGACGACCGAGCCCGTTACATGCATTGCCATTTCTCCAAGATCGAATATACCGAGGCGGGCGAAAAGCGCCACCTGACCTTTGACGATCGGGTCTTCGGGCCTGATTTCGAGCCGCTGGCCGAGGCCCTGGCCAAAGACGGGCTTTGCCCGCGCATCATCAGCGAATCGGCCGGCACGCAGAGCGGCGACGCGCTCTTGATGCAAAACGCGTATCGGGCCGCGCAGCGGGGGCAGATCGGATGACGCGCGCCGTACTGTTCGATCTGGACGGCACGCTTTTGCCGATGGATCTCGACGAATACACGCGCGGTTACTTCAAACTGCTGCTGGCCGACATGGCGGGCGTGGTGCCGGACGCGGGCGGTTTTATGGCCATGATGAACGACGGCGTGACCGCCATGATGCAAAACGACGGCTCCGCGACCAACGCCGAACGCTTTTGGGAGCGCTGCCGCGCGCACTACGACGAAAAAACGGTGGCTGCCGTCATGGCCCGCATGGACGGGTTTTATACCGGCGCGTTCCGCGCGACGGCCGCGCTGTGCCGTTTTGATCCGCGCGCCCGCATCGCTGTGGAGACGGCTAAAAAGAAGGGCTTTGTCACCGTGCTGGCGACCAACCCCGTCTTTCCCGCTGTCGCCACCGAGATCCGCATGGGCTTCATGGGGCTTTCGCCCCGCGATTTCGCGCTGATCACGACCTACGAGAACAGCCGTTTCTGCAAGCCGGACGTGCGCTATTATCGGGAGATCACCGATCGGCTCGGCCTTGACCCCGCCGACTGCGCCATGGTGGGCAACGACACGACGGACGATCTGGCCGCCGCCGCGCTCGGTATGCCGGTGTTCTTGCGCACGGACGATCTGATCAACGCGGGGAACGTCGACGTATCGGCGCTGCCGCACGGCGATTTTTCCGACATGATCGCCTGGATCGGGGCGCTTTGAAAAAACAGGCGCCCGCCGCGATAAATTTTCGCGGCGGGATTGACAAAACGCGCTTTTTGTGTTACTGTATGTTTGATATGCAAATCCATGAAAAAAGGAAGTGAGAGAATGGACGGTCGAGGTAGTGACCCGTGTTCGGGCAAGGGACAAAGAGCCAGTCAGAACTGCGTCGTGACCGTCGCATTCATCTGACCCTTTTCGGCTTTTCCGTGCCTTGCCCGCATTGACTCGCGGCAAGGCGTTTTTGTTTGCCGCAGACAAAAAAGGAGGGCAGATATGGCAGAGGATATCAAAAACATCAAAGAACAGAACGAAGCCGAGGCGGTGGCGCAGCACCCCGACTACGCCGCCGAGATCGTGGAACTGGTACAGAAAAAACTGACGCCGCACGTGCTGCGCGACCGCGTGCTTTGCTATCACGAAAACGACATTGCCGCGGCGTTGGAACAGCTTTCGCCGTCCGACAGGCAGCGCCTGTTCCAGCTGCTGGACGCGGACACGCTTTCGACCGTTTTCTCCTACACCGACGACGTGGGGCAGTATTTCGGCGAACTTTCGATGCGCAAAAAGGTCGATATTCTGAAACACTCCGAGGCGGACGCGGCCGTGGACTATCTGCGGCAGTTGTCGCGCGCCGAGCGCACCACGCTCATCGACCTGATGGACGACGACGCCAAGCGCGAGATCGCCCTGATCGGCTCGTTCGACGAGGACGAGATCGGCAGCCGCATGACCACCAACTTCGTCTTTATCGAGAGCGGCATCGGCGTCAAGCAGGCCATGCGTTCGGTGGTGGCGCAGGCGGCGGAACACGACAACATTTCGACCATTTACGTGGTCGATCCCGCCGACCGCACTTTTTGCGGCGCCATCGACTTAAAAGACCTGATCATCGCGAGGGAAGGCACCTCGATCGACGACCTGGTGGTGACCTCGTACCCGTACGTGTACGCCACCGAGGCCATCGACGACTGTATCGAGCGCCTGAAAGAGTACTCCGAGGACTCCATTCCCGTGCTGGACGACAACAACAAACTGCTCGGCGTCATCACGTCGCAGGACGTGGTGGAAGTGGTGGACGAAGAGCTCGGCGACGACTACGCCAAGTTTGCGGGTCTGACGGCCGAAGAGGACATCAAAGAGCCCCTTTTCCGCAGCATGAGAAAGCGCCTGCCGTGGCTGATCGTGCTGCTGGGCCTCGGGCTGATCGTGTCGGCCGTGGTGGGCATTTTCACGGACGTGGTGCGGCGTTTTGCCTTGATCATCTGCTTCCAGTCGCTGGTGCTCGATATGTCCGGTAACACGGGCACGCAGTCGCTGGCCGTGACCATCCGCGTGCTGACGGGCGAGGCGCTGACGGCCAAACAAAAGTTGTATCTCGTGTTCAAAGAGGCGCGCGTCGGCTTTTGCAACGGCCTGACGCTCGGCTTGTGTTCCTTCGCTTTGGTCGGCCTGTATATCATGCTGATCAAAAAAGAACCGGCCGCCACGGCTTTTCTCGTGTCTGCCTGCACCGGCACCGCGCTGTTCGTGGCCATGATCTTGGCGAGCCTGGCGGGCACCTGCATCCCCATGCTGTTCAAACGCCTCAAGATCGACCCCGCCGTGGCTTCGGGGCCCCTCATCACCACGCTCAACGACCTGGTCGCCGTGGTCACGTACTACGGTCTGTCGGGCATCTTACTCATCGGCATTCTCGGCATGTAACGCTATCAAAAAGCCCCCGACCGCGGTCGGGGGCTTTTGCTTTGTTTATTATTCCTGGGTTTTCGCGGCGGTCGCTTCCTCGTTTTCGGGAATGACGGGGTCCTGCTCCGCGTTTTTCTTTTTCTTGCCGTAGTAGCGGCCGTAGTAGTAACGACCGTAACGGCGACGGTAGTAGTAGCGGTTGTCGCGCGGGTCGACCATGTTCAGCACCGCGCCGAGAATGTTGACGCCGGCACGCTCCAACTGATCCTTGGCTTTTTGCACGCTGTGATAGCTGGTGTCGTTGCTGCGTACCACCAAAAGCGTGCCGTTGCACTGCCGCGCGATGAT
>CAMZFG010000126.1 GCA_947306035.1 uncultured Clostridia bacterium
TCCGCCTCGTCGAACGGCACCCACTCCACCTCGGCGATCTCGCCCTCGCGGGCGACGACGTGCGGGTCGGTGGTAAAGCCGAGAAAGTAGACGACTTCTTTCATCACCCCGGGGGCGGGGCTGTAATTGACGGTGGCGCGGAAGTCGGAGAGAATGGCGATCTTCGACGACGTCTCCTCCATCACCTCGCGCAAAGCGGTCTCGTACTCCGTTTCTCCCTGCTCGACGTGGCCTTTGGGAAACGAGCGGTGCCCGCCCGCCTTGTGCCGGATCATCAGCACGAAGAACTTGTCGCCCTCGCGGCGCAGCACGATGGCGCCGCAGGATTTTTCATACGTCATACCTACCTCCGGCTCACTCCGTCACTTCTTCCATGATATAGGCCTCGAGAATGTCGCCCACCTTGATGTCGTTGAAGCGTTCCAGACCGATGCCGCACTCGTAGCCCTCGGCGACCTCTTTCACGTCATCCTTGAAGCGGCGCAGCGAACTGATCTTATCCTCAAAAATGACCACGCCGTCGCGCACCACGCGAATGCCGGCCGCGCGGGTGACCTTGCCGTCCTGCACGTAGGAACCGGCGATCATGCCGACGTTCGGCACGTGAATGGTCTGCCGCACCTCGGCGTGACCCAGCAGTTTCTCACGGAACTTGGGCGCCAGCATGCCCTTCATGGCGGCCTCGATCTCCTCGATGCACTCGTAGATGACGCGGTAGGTGCGGATCTCGACTTTCTGACGCTCGGCGGAGTCGATGGCGGCCTTGTCGGGACGCACGTTGAAGCCCACGATGATGGCGTTCGACGCGGCGGCCAGCATGACGTCGCCCTCGATGATGCCGCCCACGGCGGCGTGGATGACGCGGACTTTGACCTCTTCGCCCGAGAGTTTTTCAAGCGACTGCTTGACGGCCTCGGCCGAGCCGGCCACGTCGGCTTTGACGATGATATTGAGCTCCTTGACGCCCTCCGAGATCTGCGCGAACAGGTCGCCAAGGTTGGCTCTCGCGTTGGCGCGGAAGCCCTCCTCTTTGGCGGCGGCGCGGCGCTGATCGGCCAATGTTCTCGCCATGCGTTCGTCCTCGACCACGGCAAAATCGTCGCCGGCCTCCGGCACCTCGGCCAGGCCCACCACCTCAACGGGAACGGAGGGGCCCGCCTCTTTGACGGCGCGGCCGTTGTAGTCGTTCATGGAGCGCACGCGGCCGACGGCCGTGCCCGCGATGACGATGTCGCCGCCCCGCAGGGTGCCGCTCTGCACCAGCACGGTGGCAACGGGGCCGCGGCCCTTATCCAGTTTGGATTCGATGATGATGCCCTTGGCGCGGCGCTTGGGATTGGCTTTCAGTTCCTTCATGTCCGCCACCAGCAGCACGTTCTCCAACAGCACGTCGATGCCCTCGTGTTTCAGGGCCGAAACGGGCACGCACACCACGTCGCCGCCCCATTCTTCGGGCACCAGGTCGTACTTGGTCAGTTCCTGCTTGATGCCGTCGGGGTTGGCGCCGGGTTTATCCATTTTGTTGATGGCCACGATGATGTCCACGCCCGCGGCCTTGGCGTGATTGATGGCCTCGACGGTCTGCGGCATGATGCCGTCGTCCGCCGCCACCACCAGAATGGCGATATCCGTCGCCATGGCGCCGCGGGCGCGCATGGCGGTAAAGGCCTCGTGGCCCGGCGTGTCGAGGAAGGTGATGTCGCGGCCGTTCACCTTGACGCGATAAGCGCCGATGTGCTGCGTGATGCCGCCGGCCTCGCCCGCCGTGACGTTGGTGTGACGAATGGCGTCGAGCAGCGAGGTCTTGCCGTGGTCGACGTGACCCATGACGCAGACGACGGGTGCGCGGGGCACGAGATCTTCCTCTTTGTCCTCGGTCTCGTCGAACAGTTTTTCCTCGATGCTGACCACCACCTCGCGGGTGGCCTCAACGCCGAGTTCTTCCGCCACCAGATACGCGGTGTCGTAGTCGATGGTCTGGTTGAGGGTGACCATCATGCCCATCATCATCAGTTTTTTAACGACTTCCGCCGGGGCGATCTTCATGCGCGAAGCCAGTTCGCTGACGGTGATCTCCTCGGGCAGCTGCACGTGCAGGGCCTGTTTGGTCGCGGGCGCGGCGCTCTTTTTGCCGCCCTTTTTCGACATGGCGTGCAGACCCATCTGCTGTTTTTTGACGCGCTGGTTGCCGCCGCGCGCGTCGCGCACGGCGTCCGGCACGAAGGTGTCGAGCCGCTCGTCGTATTTCGACAGATCGACGCTGTCGCCGCGCATATCCACCACGCGGGTGCTCTTGACGCGGCTGCCGCCGTCGCCGCCCTTGGGGGTCTGGCCGCGCACGATGGCCTGCGGACGGAACTGTTCGTGCGCCACGCGGCCGCCGCCCTCGTCCTTGTCGCGGAAACCGTTGTTCGGTTTGCCGCCCTGGCGGTTGCCGCCCTTGGGTTGACCGTAACCGGGTCTTTGCCCGGCGGGCGCGCCGAAACTCGGCTCAAAGCGTCTGGCGCTCGGCGCTCCCCCGACGGGAGCGGGGCGCGTGCCCGCGGGCGCGGGTCTGCCCGAAGGCGCGGCCGGACGGGGCTGCTGCCCGATGGTGGCGCGCAGGTTCTGCGGAATGTTATAGGCGCGGGGCGACGCGGGGCGCTCCGGCGCTGCGGACGTCGGCTTTTTCTCCGGCGCGGGCGCGGCGGTCTTTTCGGGTGCGGCAGCGGCCTTTTCGGGTGCGGACTTCACCTCGGGCGCTGCGGGCTTTGCGGCTTTTTCGGCTTCGGCTGCGGGCGCGGGCTTCGGCTCCGCTTCCGCCTGTTTCGGGGGTTCCGGCTTTTTCTCCGGCGCTTTGGTCGGGATATAGGTATCGCCGAACAGATAGCCGTCGATATCCTTCACCTGTCTTCTGCGGGTGAGCGCCTCAAAAACGCGGTCGAACTCCGCGTCGGAAAGCACCTTGGACGTGCTTTTGACTTCGTTGCCCGCCGCCGACAGAACGTCGGTGATCTCTTTGCTCTTGATGCCGAGATCTTTTGCCAGTTGCGAAATTTTGAATGCCATGTTTCCTCCTTGCCCCGCCGTCCGAGCGGGGGCGTTGCCTTGCTTGCCGTTTTTGACGCCGCGTAGGCCGTCAGCTGCCTGTCAGCCGCCTGATCTCGGCGGCAATGTGGGGTTCCGTCACCCCGACGGCGGCCACGGCCGCCTCTCTTTTGCCCACCGCCGCGCCGAGCGCCGTGGTCGACACGGTCAGGCGCGCGCAGGGCGTGTGATAGTAGGTAGTCTTGTCGACGAGCCGCTTGTGCGTCGCCGCCGACGTGTCGCCCGCCTCGACCACGCAAAGGGGCGCTTTTTCCGGTTTGGCCGCGCCAAGCGCCTCGCACACCTGCGCCGCGCCGACGACGAGTTTTCTCGCCCTGGCGGCAAAGCCGAGAAGCCCCAGTACCTTTTTGTCAACGTCAGCCGTTTCGGCGGCAGACGGGGCGGGTCTTTGCTCATTTTTCATGGTTTTCCAGCTCCGCTTCGAGGGCGTCGTAGACCTCGGCGGGGATCTCGCACGTCAGGGCGTGGCCGATGCGGCCGCCGCGGCGCGCTTTTTTGAAGCAGGCGGGGTCGGGGCAAAGGTAAGCGCCGCGACCCGGTTTTTTGCCGGTAAAGTCGAGCGAGACGACGCCGTCGGGGCCGCGCACCACGCGCAGAAGTTCCGCTTTGGGTCTGTGCGCACCGCACCCCAGGCATTGCCGCTCGGGTATCTTTCTCGGTTTCATTTTCTCGTACCGTTTGCCGTCTTATTCGGCTTTGATGTCGATCTTATAGCCGGTCAGGCGCGCCGCCAGGCGGGCGTTGAGACCCTCGCGGCCGATGGCCAGCGACAGCTGATCGGGGTCGACCACGACGCGGCAGGAACGCTCGCCGATGATCTCGACCGACAGCACGCGCGCCGGCGCCAACGCGTTGGCGACGTATTCCGCCGGATCTTCGCTGTACGGGATGATATCGATCTTTTCGCCGTGCAGTTCCTCGACGATGCCGCTGATGCGCATGCCGCGGTTGCCGATGCAGGCGCCCACGGGGTCGACGTTTTCGTCGCGCGACCACACCGCCACTTTGCTGCGCACGCCCGCCTCGCGGGAGACGCCCT
>CAMZFG010000127.1 GCA_947306035.1 uncultured Clostridia bacterium
GGCCAAACGCGAAGCGCTGCTGCTAAAACTCGGCTATCCCGCGGACTATACCGCGCCGCGCTACGACTGCGAAAAGTGTCACGACACCGGCTACGTCGGCACCGATATGTGCGAATGCATGAAGAAAAAACTGGTGTTGGCGGGCTATGCCTCCTCCGGGCTCGGCAAGCTGATGACGACGCAGAATTTTGATAATTTCGACCTTTCCTATTACAAGGGCGAGACGGTCGGCGTGATGCGCGCTAATCTGAAAGCCATGCGTGAATATGCGGAAAGCTTTGACCCGACCACCTCAAAGAACCTGTTGTTGACCGGCGGCACGGGACTTGGCAAAACGCACCTTTCCACCGCCGTGGCGCGCCGCGTCATCGACCGCGGGTACGACGTGTACTATACGGGCGCCGTTGCCATGTTCTCCGATTTCGAGCACCAGCGCTTCGGGCAGGGATTGACGGAAACGTCGATCGCCGACACGGATCGGTACTTTACCTGCGATCTGCTGATCTTAGACGATCTCGGCACCGAGATGGCCAATCAGTTTACCGCGACCTGCCTTTACACGGTCATCAACGAGCGCATCAACCGCCGCCTGCCCACCATCGTCAATACCAACCTGATGAGCAAAGAGCTGCAGGCCCGCTACGACGACCGCATTTTCAGCCGCCTGATCGGCGAGTTTCGCACGCTCGTGTTCGGGGGCACCGACGTGCGCCGCCAAAAACTTTCAAAATGAATACATAATCTACGCTTTTGCGGGCCACACTGTGTGTGACCCGCATTTTTAATAAGAGGTGAAAACGATGCAAGCAACCAAAGAGAACGTGACCGAGGAGACCTTTTTGCAGTCCATTTATCAGAACGTCAAAATGGGCTCTTCGTCGATCATTTCGCTGCTGCCGAAGATCAAAAACGACGGTCTGCGCAGCGCCGCCACCGAGGCGCTCGACGGCTATGAAACGTACGCCGCCCGCGCGGCGCACGCTCTGGAAGAGCGCGGCGCGCCCGCCAAGGAGAAAAACCCCGTGGCGCGCTTCGGCGCCAAAGTGGGCATGGCCATGGAGACGATCGCCGACGAAAGCACGGGGCACCTGGCCGAGATCCTGATCGAGGGCAGCAACATGGGCATTGTGGAAATGATCAAACTGGCCAACCACTTTGACCCGCCCGGCGAGGAGAGCGACGCCCTGCGCCTGTCGCGCGAGATCGTGCGCTTTCAGCAGCACAATCTGGAGCAGTTCAAGCGCTATCTGTAAAAAAGCCCCCGAACGGGCATCAAAAAAGCACTTTTGCCTTGGCAAAAGTGCTTTTTATCATTCGCTTTTTTCTTCGTCTCGCCGCTTTTCGAGTTGTTCGTTGCGACGGTAGGCCGAGACCAGAAAAGGGCGCACGTACCGCTGCGTCAGCACCGGGGGGATCTGCAGCGCCGCGTTGACCAGCGCCACCGGCAGGCCGAACCAGAGTATGTGGTGCGGAAAGAGCAGAAAGATCAGAAATCCGGCGGGAACGGACCAAATGTGCATGACCTCGGCGTAGCAGGTCTCGCGCATGAATTTCAGCAAATAGGCGTTGTCGTGCCGATCGGCCACCTGCTTTTTGGAAAAGTGGGCCAAAAGGCCGCCCATTTCGGGAATGCGGTCTTTCCAATGCCGAATGCCGAGGCGCACGTAGCATTTGCGTTCCCAGCGCCGGGCACGGAACCAACCACGAAACGGGTCGATCTTTTGCTCGGGATAGCGGCGCACGCACAAGGCCACCAGCGCGTCGATCCCGAAAGCCGCCGCGGCCGAGGCAAATACGCCGAGCACGGCGTACCACCACACGATGCCGCCCGCCAATACGGCCAGCAGGGAAAACAGCGCGATACCGCCGAAAATGGCGATGAGATAGTAGCGCAGCATATCAGGCCTCCGGCGGGGCGGGGTATTCCGGTTCGTGCCCGTAGACCTCTTTGTATTTCTCCCGGCACAGCCGCATGTTTTCCTCTTTCATGCGCGTGGCGTTCTCGCGGTACGAGGCGTTCTCGTCGGGATAAATGGGGGGCATGACGTGCAGGGTAAAGAACTTGTGTTCAATGCCGTTGCCGTCAAAACGGCCGGAGGGGCGGAAGGTGATGAACAGCGGCACCACGGGCACCTTGTTGCGCGCCGCAATGGTAAAGGCACCGTCCTTCATGGGCCGCGGCTTTTCATAGTACCACCACATGGCCTGCTCCGGGTAGATCAGAATGCGTTTGCCGTGCGCCAGGTGATAGCGCACGCCCGCGTCAAAAGCGCGCATGGCGGCCAGATCTTCGCCGAGGGGCAGCATGCCGCCCGCCCGCATCAGGTCGCCGAAATGGCCCTTCATGTTGTTGAAAGGCGCGCCCACCACAAAGGGGCGGTTGGGGCGGCAGGCCCATTGTACCACCAGGCAGTCGAACTTGTTGACGTGGTTGCAGGTCAGCACGGCCGCGCCGATGCCGCGTAGGTTCTCGCGACCCTCTACGCGCACGTTGAACATGTGCTTGCCGCACACGCGGCGGGTGAAGGGATAGACCTCGAACACACGACGGAAAAAGGCAAGCGACTTCTGCCGCATGCCTTTTCTGATATAGGGGAAATCGGACGTGACCGGCAAGGCAAGGGAATAGTCCACGGGGTCGGCGTGCCGGTCAAACGTACCGGCGCGCTCGTATTCCGCGATGGATGCCAATACCTGGGGCCTCGTGGGGTCGGTCTCGACGGGTCTTTCTTTCATGATCTGATCTCGCTTTCGGCAAAATCGGCACGTTCAATGGCGTCCCATTTGCGGCCGTATCCGGTGAACAGCGCCACCGCCACGATGGGGATATATTCCATGTAAAAAACGGGATGTACGAAGAGCAGTATCAGTTTGCGCCACCAGGGCAGTTTGATGTTTTCATAGTCGGCGATGATGGCGAACAGCGTCATGATAAAGAACATGGCGTAGATCGCGCCCACACCGATGACCGCGTTGCGCAGCGCCGGCAGCCAGAGAGGGAGCCGGAAGGTGCTGAACACCACGGCCGTCAGAGCATTGCCCACCGCAAACAGCGTCGAAAGGCCGATGAGCAGGTAGACGATGGTCATGCAGCGGCTGTGATACAGGTGACGCGACTTGACGCTTTCGGGGGTGGGCATGGCGGCATAGATGCGCTTGCTATCCACCACGCCGGTCATCCAGCGGCGGCGGCGTTTGTTGGTGACGCGGTGGGAGAGGGCCTCTTCCATATACAGCACCGCGTGCTGATAGTAGAAGGTGCGAAAACCGCGCCGCACGGCATCGTGCATCAGTTCCACGTCTTCGGTCACGGTCGAGCGATAAGGCCAGCCGCCGTTCTGCCGCACCACGCGGTCGGTCAGCATAACGCCTGTCCCCACTACGAAACAGGGGTCGCCGCGGCGCGTTTTGAAGTTGTTGCCCATGGCGTCCATCAGCGTCCAGATCAGGCCGTTGCAGCAGGCGGAAAGGGGCTGCTTGTCGCGACCGCCGAAGAAGTAATTTTTCAGTTTTTTGCGGGAGAGAAGAATGTCCGCACCGGATTCCAGCGCGTTGTTCATCTCGGCCAGATAATCGTCTGCCAGCATGCAGTCGGCGTCAATGATGAGATAGGCGTCGTAGCGGTTGCGGTAGTCGGTCAGAATGCGTTTGAGCACGCTGTCCAGCGCGTCTCCCTTGCAATGCTGGTTTTTGGCCACGTGGGGCAAAAAGCCGGCCGCTTTGGCCATTTCCACGGTGGGGTCGTCCGCGCGGTCGACCACGACGTACACGTCAAAACGGTCGCGGGGATAGGTCTGACGGCCGAGGCAGTCGAACAGGGGAGAGACGGCGGCGCTTTCGTTGCGGGCCGGGATCACGACGGCAATGCGCCGGTTTTCCGTGGCCGAAAGGCGCGGTTGCCTGGCTCTGCCGTAAAACCAGCAGCGCCAGCGGGGCATATACAAGAGCAGCAGTATGCCTGTGGCGATCAGATAAACTTGAAGGATAAGATCCAGCAGCATAAACGATCCTTTCTTTGCGCAAGGCAAAGGTACAAGCCGACGCACGGATCATGCGCCGACGTTCACTTGGTAAAAGCCCGGCATACCACCGAGAGGAGTATGCCGGGCCGGGTTTGGTGGAAA
>CAMZFG010000128.1 GCA_947306035.1 uncultured Clostridia bacterium
GTCGGCAGAAGCCACGGTGGTGCCGTCCGCCGCATACAGCGTGGTCTGATAGGTCTCTTTGCCGGCCGCGTCGGTGGTGGTACAGTACACAACGTAGTACGCAAAGTCATACCCCGGCGCCGAAGAAGACTGCAAGTCCACGTTGTACTCCGTGGTCTCGTTGTCGGTAAACGTGCCGGCCGTGCGGCCGAGCGCCACGTTATACACAGTCTGCGTAGCGCCGTCCTTAAACAGCGCCAAAGAGCCTTTTGCGTCGTTGTTTAGATCAACGTTGCCTGCAATGTCCACTTTATCGGCTTTGGTCAGCGTCGGCAGCGCCTTGTCGGCGGCGACCGTTTTGAACGTGCCCTTGATGCTGCGTTCTTTGGCGTTGCCGCAGGCGACCAGCACCAGCGCAAAGCACAGCGCCAACACGATCAGGGCCGCAATACGAAGTTTTTTCATAACAATTCTCCTTTTTTGATTTGCCATTATAGTATATGGCTGATTGCAGTATAGCAGAAGATGAAAAAAATGTCAATAGTTTGTGAACAAAATTAAAATATAAAACCATGCCGCAAGGAAACCGCACGCGGTCGTGCGTATCTGTATATAGAAAAGCCCCCGCCGTGCGGCGGGGGTGCTGGTGGGCCATCAAGGGTTCGTCTCTGCCGCCCCGGCGGCAGGTCAAATCGCTTTGCACATTGCAAATCTTTTCGCTTCACCGGCGATTTGAAAAGGTTCTCGCCTACCTGACGACCAACCGAAAAGGCCCCCGCGCAAGGCGGGAGCCTTTTTGGTGGGCCATCAAGGGCTCGAACCTTGGACCGACCGGTTATGAGCCGGTGGCTCTGACCAACTGAGCTAATGGCCCGATACACAACATTATAGCGGGCCGCGGGCGCTTTGTCAAGGGTTTTGACGCGCAAAAGTTTTCACGGCCGTGCTTGCAAATCGCCCGAAAAAATGTTATACTGTTTCCGATAAACAACACAAAAGATCGGAGATGACGCTATGGATAAGGCGGCGCTGCTCAACTTTATCGCAAAACGCAAAACGGCGTTTCTCGCTTCCGTCGACGAGCGGGGGTATCCCGTGGTGCGCGCCATGCTCGCCCCGCGCAAGATCGACGGCGACACGCTTTGGTTCACGACAAACACTTCGTCGAAAAAAGTCAGGCAATATACGGAAAACAGCAGGGCCTGCGTCTATTTTTACCGGCGCGGCCTTATCCGGTATCGGGGCGTGTGCCTTTTCGGTGAGATGGAAGTGTGCACCGATCAGCCGACCAAGGACGCCATCTGGCGCGCCGGCGACAAAATGTTCTATAAGCAGGGCGTGACCGACCCCGATTATTGCGTGCTGAAATTCAAATGTCGATCTGCAGAGTATTATTGTGATTTAAAGGTTGAAACGATCGAGTTTTGAAACACCTCAAAGCAAAGGAGAAAACCATGGAGAAAAGCATGATACGCAAAGTACAAATCGCGGGCTGGATCGTGGCCGCTTGCCTATGCCTTGCCGGTATCGTTACCGCCACATGGGCCATCGACAACGTCGTATCGTTGGGATATTCTCTTCCACAGCCAACCACCCTTGAATGGGTGTTTTCCGTTTTGCCGCCCGTTTTACTGATACTCGCCTGGGTCGTTCTGCTTACCGTGCGTGAAAAGCCGTTCGATAAAACCGCCGATGGATCGGCGCCCGCGCTTGACAAAAAAGCGCGACTTGCTCGTTTGCCGCGCTTTATTCTTCTGTTGCCATATATCACGGCGCCCCTGTTTGCTCCGTTTTTCATTCTGTTGCGCATTTTGCCCTATCCCGGCGCCGCATACGAGTTGTTTGCCCTATTCATAGACATGCTTGCCATGCTCGTGTTTGTGGCCTGCCACGTTCTGACGTTTGTCGTCGGCGTTCTCTTTTTGGTCTATCTGCTGACAAGAACACGCGAGCAACGCACCTTGCGGGATATCGTATTCTGCATTTTTTACGCCCTGACCTGGGTCGCATATTTGATTTATACTTGGTTTTTGCTCTGTATATGGATAGGCATGACCGGCGGTGCTTGAACGGCACCGCTCTTTTTATAAAAAGTTTTTTCACCGCCCCGTTTCGCCCTGTTTTGCGCGTTCGGTCTGCTATACTGGCTTTACCGGAACGGAGGTGAAAAAATGAAGAAGATCAAAATCATGGCGCCGGCGGTCGTGTTGCTGGCGGCGCTGGCGCTCGGCGGGTGCGGACGGGTGGCTGCCGCGGCGCGCGAGCCGGACGAAAAAACGGCGAAAAGTGCCGAAACGGTGCAGCAAACGCAGGAAAACGGCGTCGAACTGTATCAGATCCGCATTGCCGAGTTGGAAAACGAACTGCGGCAGCTGCGCGGTGCAAACGAGCAGGCGCAAACGCCTGCCGCGACCGCTGCCGCAGAGGGCGGCGGGGCCGAGGCGGCCGGCATGACCTTTACGTATCGCGTGGAGAACGGTACGGCCACCGTCACGGGCTACCGCGGCGACACCGCCTTTGTGCAGGTGCCCGCCGCGCTCGACGGCTACCCCGTGACCAAGATCGGGCAGCGCGCCTTTGAGGGGAGCGACGTCACCGTGGTCGAACTGCCGGACTGCGTGCGCGAGGTGGACTGGTTCGCGTTTTACGGCTGCGCCAAACTGCTGTACGTTTCCCTGCCCGCCGGGATCGAGCGGCTGGGATACGCCGTGTTCGACGAGTGTCCGCACGTCACCGTACTGTGCGCGCCGGATTCTTACGCGGCGCGATACGCCAAAAGTTACGGTCTTTCGACCGCGCAACAAAAAGAGGGCTGATGCCCTCTTTTTTCGTAAGATTTTGATATAAAACATGTTGACTTTACCTTTACAATTCCCTCGGGGCGTGCTAAAATGAAGTGAAAACGCAAAAGGAGGCGCAGCCATGTCTATTTCGTTTCGCCTGACTTCCGGTATGACCAAAGCCCTGCTCGGGGACGACATCGAGGCGTTCAGACCCGAGACTTCCGCCACGGCTCTTTTGGGTGACCGCTTTTATTTCAGCGGACTATACACCGCTCCCGTCGAGGGGTGGCACAGCGGGGTGCGCCTGACCGTTCGGGTGCGTTCCGCGCTGCGCAGATCCATCACCGTGTATCGGGTCGAGCAGGTGCCGGTGCGCATCCCCTTTTATCCCAACCGCACCGACGACGACTATCTCCTGCGGGGTCCGGGCCTTGTGCCAGACGTGCTGCGCGAGAGCCGCGTGGTGCTGGTGCAGGGCGGGCTTTTGCAGCAGCTCCTGTTTGAGGTGCGCGTGCCCGCCGACGCGGCGCCCGGCTGCTATCCCATCACCGTGTCGCTGGTCGACGACACGGGCAAACAGGTCGTCAAGCAGACCCTGACGCTGGAAGTTCTCGACGCCGTACTGCCGAAGCAGGAACTGCGGGTGGCCGAGTGGTTCCATTGCGATTGCCTGGCGACCTACTACCGCACCAAAGTTTTTTCCGAGCGGCATTGGCGCCTGATCGAAACGTATATGAAAACGGCGGTCGATACGGGCATCAACTGCATTCTGACCCCCGTCTTTACCCCGCCGCTCGATACGGCGGTGGGCGGCGAACGCCCCACGGTGCAGCTCGTCGACGTGACGCTGCAAAACGGCGTTTACTCCTTTGGTTTTGACAAACTGAAACGGTTTTGCGAGGTGTGCCGCCGCGCGGGCGCGGCAGAACTGGAAATTGCCCATTTCTTCACGCAATGGGGCGCGGAACACGCGCCCAAGATCATGGCGACGGTCGACGGCACCTATCGCCGCCTGTTCGGCTGGGACACCGATTCGACCGGGCCGGAATACGTGGCGTTTCTGCGCACGTTCATACCCGAACTCAAGAAAAAGCTGGATGAATACGGCTTTGCCGGTCACTACTATTTCCACATTTCCGACGAGCCGAGCGAACGGCACCAGGAGAAATATACGGCGGCGCGCAACGCCATCTGGGACCTGATCTCCGATCACCCCGTGCGCGACGCGCTGGCCAGCTACGCCTTCTACGCCTCGGGCATGGTGCAGCACCCCATCGTGGCGACCAACTATGCCGGGGAATTCGTTGAAAACGACGTGCCCGACCTGTGGCTGTACTACTGCTGCGGGCAGGACAGAAAGGT
>CAMZFG010000129.1 GCA_947306035.1 uncultured Clostridia bacterium
ACGGGGTCGGTGCCGTTTAAGGCGGCGTTCATCAGGCCCTTGGCGTCGTAAGGCGTGGCCGGGAAGCAGACTTTCAGGCCCGGCACGTGCGCGGGCAGCGCCACCCAGTCCTGCGAGTGCTGCGCGCCGTACTTGCTGCCGACGGACACGCGGAGCACCACGGGCATTTTGAGAATGCCGCTGCTCATGGCCTGCCATTTGGCCAGTTGGTTGAAGATCTCGTCGCCCGCGCGGCCCATAAAGTCGGCGTACATCAGCTCGACGATGGCGCGGCCGCCGCACAGACCGTAGCCCACGGCCGACGACACGATGGCCGCCTCGGAGATGGGCGAGTTGAACAGGCGGTGATACGGCAGGGCCTCGGTCAGCCCCTTATAGACGCCGAAGGCGCCGCCCCAGTCGCGCACGTCCTCGCCGTAAGAGGTGAGCGTCGGGTCTTTGTAGTAGCGGTCGACGATGGCCTCGAACAGGCCGTCGCGGATGTTGAAGCGTTTGAGGTTGGAGACGAGTTCGCCCTTTTCGTCAAAGGCGTAGCGCGATTTGCCCGCGATCTGCTTGACGCGGGGGTTCTCGGCAAGCGGCATTTTGACGTCTTTCCCGATCTCGACGGGGCGATCGCCCATGCTCTCGACGGCGCCGTTCGAGAACATCAGGTTCTCGACGTAGAAGGGGTCTTTCTTGAAATCGTGATAGGGCGAGATCTCGGGGTCGGCCGCCAGTTTGCACAGTTTGAGCATACGCTCGCTGACAGAGGCGAGGATCTCGTCGAACTTGGCGTCCTTCTCGACCCCGGCGTCGACCAGCGCTTTGCGGTAGGTGATCAGCGGATCGACCGCCTGCCAGGCGCTGACTTCTTCCGGCGTGCGGTAACTCATGGAGTCCGAGGGGGAGTGGCCGCCGAAGCGGTAGGTCACCACGTCGAGCAGCGCCGGGCCCTTGCCCTCGAGCAGCAGTTTTTTCTTTCTGCCCACGGCGTCGATCACGGCCAGCGGGTTAAAGCCGTCCACGCGCTCCGCGTACATCTGCGAGGGGGTCACGCCGGCGCCGATGCGGGCCAGCAGATCGTAGGCCATGGTCTCGCCGCGGGTCTGACCGCCCATGCCGTAGGAGTTGTTGAAGAAGTTGAAGAGAATGGGCAGGCCGCCCTTTTTCTCCCACAGGTCGCGGTACTGGTCCATGGCCGCAAAGTTCATCGACTCGTACACCACGCCGCAGCCCACGGCGCCGTCGCCCACGTTGCTGATGACGATGCCGGGCTTGTCGTTGACTTTTTTATAGAGGGCCGCGCCCATGGCCACGGGGGCCGCGCCGCCGACGATGGCGTTGTTCGGGTAGATGCCGAACGGCAGGAAGAACACGTGCATCGAGCCGCCCATGCCGCGGTGGAAGCCGGTGCGGCGGGCAAAGATCTCGCTCATGAAGCCGTACAGCAGAAAGTCGACGGCCAGGTCTTTGACGTCGCCCGTCTTGTTCAGTTTTTCAACGGGGGCCAGCGTCTCGCCGTTCATAAAGTTCTTCATGATGTCGTAGAGCTGCTTCTCGTCGAGTTTGTGAATGGAAGCAAGGCCTCTGGCCAGCACCTCGCCGTGCGAACGGTGCGAGCCGAAAGTCATGTCGTCGAGGTCAAGGTTATAGGCCTGACCGACGGCGGCCGCCTCCTGCCCCATCGACAGGTGCGCGGGGCCGGGATAGGAGTGTTTGAAGCCCTGATATTCGCCGTTGCGCTTGATGGAGTTGATCATGCTCTCAAACTCGCGCAAAAACGCCATATCGTTGAAAATGCGCACGAAATCGGCTTTTTTGAAGTGCTTTTTCTCCTGCTCGATCGTCTTGTTGTACTGGTTGACCGGAATATCCTCGAAATGAATGACGCCCGGTTTTCTCAACTCGGCGGGATCGACAAATAACTGTTTAGACATTTTCCTTTATCTCCTTTATCGTATTGCTGACAATTCAGACGGCGAAAACGGCTTCGCGCACGATCTCGCACACGGTCGGGTGCGGGAACACCAGTTTTTTGATGTTCTCGATATCCACCTCAAGGTCGACCAGCTCCGACACGGCCACGATGAACTCGCCGGCGTAACTGCCGATGATGTGCGCGCCGATCAGGGTGTTGGTGTCCTTGTTGACGACCAGTTTGCAAATGCCGTTGTAGTCGGTGTTTTCCGCCACGTAGCGGCCCGAATAGGTCATGGGCAGGCACACCGTTTTAACGGCGAGGCCTTTGGCTTTGGCGCTCTCTTCCGTCTCGCCCACCGAGCCGACCTCGGGGTTGGTGTAGATGACCGAGGGAATGACGTTGTAGCGCATGCGGTCGCGTTTGCCGAGCATGTTGTTGACGGCCACCTCTGCCTCGCGGTAGGCGGTGTGCGCCAGCATGACCTTGCCGTTGACGTCGCCCGCGGCATAGACGTTTGCCACGTTGGTCTGCAGCCGGTCGTCGGTCACGATCGCGCCCCGTTCGACCTGCACGCCGATGTTCTCAAGGCCGATGCCCTGCGTCACGGCGCGGCGGCCGATGGAGAGCAGCACCCGGTCGGCTTTCGCCTTTTCGGTCTTGCCGTCTTTTTCAAAGACCACGGCGCCCTGCTCCACGGCGGTCACGCGGCAGCCGAGGTCAAATCTGACGCCCTTCTTTTCCAGCGCCTTCTGCAGCACCGCCGAAACTTCCGCCTCGGTGGGCCCCGCGATCTTTTGCAGCATCTCGATCACGGTGACCTCGCTGCCGACCGACGAGAAGTAACTCGCCATCTCCAGCCCGATCACGCCGCCGCCGATGACGACCAGTTTTTTCGGCACCTCGGTCAGATCGAGGATCTCTTTGTTCGTCAGCACGAAGCCGGCCTCAAGGTTCTCTTTCAGCCCCGGGATGGGCGGCACCACGGGCATCGAGCCGGTGGCGATCAGAAGCCGCCGGGCCAGCACTTTTTCTTCGCCCGCGCGCACGATGATCCCCTCGGCGGTCTTGCCCTCGATGGTGCCCTCGCACTTTCTGACGGTGACTTTGTTCTTTTTCAAAGCGGCCTCGATGCCGCCGACCAGCATTCTGACCACGCCGTTCTTACGCTCGACCACGGCTTTCTGATCGATGGCGTTTTTGCCTTCGACCTTCACGCCGTAGGCCGCCGCGTGGTTGGCGTAGTCCAGCACTTTGGCGGAATTGAGAAACGTTTTGCTCGGCACGCAGCCCTCGTTGAGGCACACGCCGCCGAACGCTCTCTTTTCAATGACCATCACGGAAAGGCCCGCGTGGCCGGCGCGTTCCGCCGCGAGATACCCCGCGGGGCCGCCGCCTAAAACGACCAGATCAAACGTATCCATAGGCGCGCTCCTTAAATGCACTTGCTGTCAGCCAGCAGATTGTAACTGAAATTTTCGAGGTACTCTTTGAGTTCCTTGAGAAAACGGGAAGCCGGCGCGCCGTCGAGCGCCCGGTGGTCGTAGGAGAGCGACAGGCCCATGGCCGTGTACGGCACGATCTCGCCGTTCTTGCCGAGTCTCACCCGCGTCTCCATGGCGTTGACGCCGAGAATGCCGGTCTGCGGCGGGTTGATGACGGGCGTGAAGCTCTCGATGCCCATGGTGCCGACGTTGCTGATCGTAAAGCTCGCGCCGGTCAGCAGGTCGGGCGACAGTTTGCCCTCGATGGCGTCCGCGGAGAGTTTTTTGGCCTTTGCCGCGATCTCGGAGAGCGAGAGCAGATCGGCGCCGAACAGCGTGGGCACGAGCAGGCCGCGCGGCGTGTCGGTGGCAATGCCGATATTGACGTGCTCAAAGTAGCGCATGGTGTCGCCGCCCAAGAGATGCGCGTTGAGGTCTTTGTGATTCTTGATGACCCGCGACACGGCAAAAATGACGATATGGTTGATGGTGATGGGCGGCAATTGCAGTTTTTCGGCGTTGTCTTTGAGATACTGCCGGAAAGCCATGACGTTGGTGCAGTCAAAGGACAGCGTGTGCGTCAGCTGCGCCATGGTCGACAAACTCAGCATCATGTTCTTGGCAATGACCCGGCGCACGCCCGACATCTTCTCGTCGCGGTAAGCCGTGACGTCCGCGGTCGCTTTGGCGGCGGGCTCGGCGGCGGGAC